>CALMOL010000169.1:0-2186 GCA_937871685.1 uncultured Verrucomicrobiota bacterium | reverse complement strand
GTCCACGGCGGCGGCGGTCATCCCGTTGGCGTCGCGGCGGCGGGCCGCGTCGCGGATGCGGCCCACGAGCGGGTCGCGGGCGGCGGGGTCGCCCTCGCCGAGCGCGGCCTCCAGCGGCGACTTTTGAAACCGCTCCGGCGGCGGCAGCTTCTTGAGCAGGCCCTCGATGCCGGCATCGGGCGCGGCGGGGGCGGCGGTCGCGGCCAGCAAGGTCGCCAGCGCGATCGCCGGCACGAAAATCTTCGGGGTCATGCGGGGAGCAGTTTGCCCACGATCCGCGTCCTCGGCACGTGGAAAGCGTCGCGCAAGTCGTGGAGGCGGCTCTGTCTGCGAACGCGGACGTGCCGCCGGCTGGGTGGCCGCTGCCCTCGGCCTGCTCCACGCGGCCACCCACGGAGGAAATTCGAGGCGGCCCATCCGCTGCGCGGACAAAGCCGCCTCTGCAACGAGCCACACGCGCCCGTTGATTCCCCACCCGGCCGCGATACACGGCGAGATGCTTCGCCGCCTTGGGCTCTTCTTCCTCGCCATCCTGGCCGTCGCGCCGGCCGCGCCGGCCGCGCCGGCCGGGACGACCAGCGTGTGGAAAGTTTCCGCGCCGGACGGTCGTGGCACGCTCTACCTCGCCGGCTCCTCGCACGCGCTGCGCTCCACCGATTATCCGCTGCCGGCGGCGTTCAACCGGGCCTTCGACCTTTCCGACGCCTTGGCCATGGAGGTCAGCCCGGCGGATGCCTCGCGGATGGGGGCGATGCTGGAAAAGCGGATGACGTATCCGCCGGGCCAGACGCTGCGCGAGCACGTGGACCCGCGCACCTGGGAATACCTGCGCCGCATCGCCGTGCGGACCCCGGCGCAGGAAGCCCGCCTGCTCCGCCTGCGCCCGTGGGCCGTGGCCATGCGCCTGGAAGCGCCCGGCCGCAGCGAGTTTTCGGGTGGGCTCGGGCTGGAAAGCTACTTCCAAAGCCGCGCCGTCGCGCGCCGCAAGCCCACGGCCGGCCTCGCCTCGCTGGAGGACCACGTGCGCGTGTTTTCCGGCCTCGGCGACCGCGACGCGGAGGCCGTGCTCCTGGTCTCGCTCATCGATCACCCGCGCTCCCCGGAGACGGCGGCCCGCGGCACGGCGGCCTGGCGGCGCGGCGACGCCGAGGAAACCTGGCGCGTCACGAACGCGCGCTTCCGCGATTTCCCCGCGATGGGCGAGCGCCTCCTCGCCGCGCGCAACCGCGCGTGGATCCCGCGCATCGAGGGCTGGCTGCGCTCGGGACGCACCTGGATGGTGCTCGCCGGCGCCGCGCACATGGGCGGGCCGGAGGGGCTGCTAAACCTGCTCAGAGCGCGCGGGTGGCGGGTGGAGCAGATGTAGGCTGGGTGAATCGTAGATGGTGAATCGTGAATCGTGGGCTGTGACCGAAACGACGCCTCCTGCGCCATCAAAGGAAGCCGCGCCGCGCCCCCACCATTCACCATTCACCATCTACGATCCACCTCTGTTCGTCCTCGCCGGTCCCAGCGCGTCGGGCAAGTCCGCGCTCGCCCTGCGCCTCGCGGAGGAGTGGGGCGCGGAGATCGTCGGCGCGGATGCCTTTCAGCTTTACGATGGCTTGCCGCTGCTCTCCGCGCAGCCGGATGCCGCGGCCCGGGCGCGTGTTCCACACCATCTCGTCGGCGCGTTTCCGCTCGCCGAGCCGATGAGCGCCGGCCGCTGGCTGGCGGCGGCGCAGGCGGCGGTCGCGGACATCCAGGCGCGCGGCCGGCGGGTGGTGGTCGTCGGCGGCACCGGTCTTTACCTGCGCGCGCTGCTCCACGGACTGGATCCCGCGCCGCCGGCGGATCGCGCGCTGCGCGCAGAGCTGGAGGCGAGGCCGCTGGTGGAGCTGGTGGATGAGCTGCGTCGCCTTGCTCCGCGGCGCGCGGAGCAAATTGACCTTCGCAATCCCCGCCGCGTGATCCGCGCCCTGGAGATGGTGCGGCTCGATCCCGCCGAGCGCGATCGCCTTCTCGCGCGGCCGGCCGAGCGCGCCGCTGGGATGCCGCCGGCCGGCGCGTGGCTGCGCTGGCCGCGGGCCGAGCTGCACGCCCGGATCGCGGCGCGGACCGACGGGATGTTCGCGCGCGGGATGCTGGCGGAGGTCGCCGCGGCACCGCCGGGGAGCAACGGCACGACGGCCGCGCAGCTGCTCGGC
>CALMOL010000168.1 GCA_937871685.1 uncultured Verrucomicrobiota bacterium | reverse complement strand
GAGTTTGGGCGGGGTTTCGGAGGAGACGGCTGCTCTTGGAACGAGCGGTGCGCGCTGGGCGTGTTTGTAGAATGGCGCGTCCCAAATGCCAAGGCCCAACTGCGCGGGCCAGGACGGCCGAGGCGGCGCGGCTCAAATGGAGTCCACGCTGTCGAGATACTCCCGGAGCTTGTCGCGCTCCGCGAGGTCCACCAGCCGCTCCACGCTGGGAATCTTCAGCTGGGGGTTGGCCCGCTGAAGCTGCCGGTAGGTCTCGATCACCTGTTCCACGCCCGCCAGCGAGTCGTCCTTCGCGGTGCCGCGCGCCAATTGCGAGCGGACGTTGCCAGCGATGAAGGCCGCGAGCAGCAATGGCCCCTCCGCCACCGGCGGCTTGTCCTCGATCCAAGGCATGGACTTGGGCGAGAGCGTGACCAGCACGTCCGGACTGTCGTTTGCGAAGCGCAGGATGATCGCGGAGCTGCCGCGGCCGAGCTCCGAGGTAGGGTCGCGGCGGAAAGCGGCGATGGCCTTGAGCACGGTCTCTTTCGAGATCGAATCGCCCGGCTCCGCGCCGGTCACGGGCAGGCCGCCGAGGACGAAAAGGAGAAAAACGGCAAGGAGTCTCATGACGAAGGGAAGGATTCGACCAAGGCCGCGAAGCGCAAGGTCGCAGACGCAGGGCGCGACGCGTCACCGGCTAGTTAATGGCGACCGGGAGAATGACCAAGCCCCCACGCAGGATTTCGGTCGGACTGGCCAGCCGTCCTGCCTGGGGTTTCCTGCCGCCGTGATCCTGGCCCTGCACAAGCCCTTCGACGTGCTCTCGCAGTTCACGCCGGATCATCCCGGCCAGCGCACGCTCGCCGAGTGCGCGCTCCCGCGCGGCGTGTGGCCGCTGGGCCGGCTGGACCGGGACTCGGAGGGATTGCTCCTGCTTTCCGATGAACCGGCGCTCAACGCCCGCCTGCTCGACCCGCGCCACGGCCACCGCCGGACGTATTGGGTGCAGGTCGAGGGAATGGTTTCCGAGGCGGCGTTGCGCGCTCTCGCCGGTGGCATCCTCCTCGACGACCGCCGCACCTTACCGGCGCGCGCGTGGCGGCTCGACCCGCCGCCGGACCTGCCGGCTCGCGTGCCGCCGGTGCGCTTCCGCAAGACCGTGCCAGACTCGTGGCTCGCGCTGGAACTCACCGAGGGACGCAACCGGCAAGTCCGTCGCATGACCGCCGCCGTCGGTTTTCCTACGCTGCGCCTTGTGCGCGTCAGAATCGGCGCGTTCGACTTGCCGAGAGATCTGGCGCCTGGCGCATGGCGCGAGCTGACGGTCGCGGAGCGTGCGGCGGTATTTGGCGGCGGGTGAAGCGCGGCTTGGCCGCATCCGGGCAACCAGGGGGCGAAGTCACCACCGCAACTCGCGGTATTCCCCCGGTTGGATGGAGTTCACCGCGGCCAGGAAATCCTCGCGGTGCAACTCGACCAGCTCGAGGTTCTGGGGAATTAGCAGAATTGCGATGGCACGGCCTTGCAGGTTTTGCTGATAGCGAAGGTTGGTGTCCACCATGAGCAGCAGGTCGAAGTGTGGCGCCGCGGCCGCGAGCAGAAAACCGTTGTCCAAGTCGGCCTATCCCATCCGGAAGGCCCGCTCGATCACATGACCGGCCAGCAGCCGGCGAAGAGGCCAGGGCATGCAGTGATCAAACAGAATTCTCACGCGGCCACCGATTCCGAGGCAGCTCGGGATGGCCCCCGCGAGTTTTTCGCGGCGAACTCAAGGACTTCCGCGATCTGCTCGCGCGTGATTCCATCAAACCATTCGAGGAAGTCGTCCACCTTCCGACCCGCGGCAAGGTTGACGAACAGCATCTCCAACGGAATGCGGGTGCCGCGCAGCGTCCAGGCTTCGCCAAGCTTGCCCGGCCGGCTTTCGACCCCGGGACGTTTGGACCAGTCGATCATACCGGCAGAATAAGCTGCGCGCCGCCGACGGCAACGCCCCTTGCCGCGGCGCGCGTGGAAGTCGCCGCGCTCACCGCCGAGCGCGCAGCTCGGCGTGCAGGCGCTCCACCTCGCGCAGGAGATCCAGCACCACCGGTAGCGACCGGGCGCTCACGCCGTGCTCGCGGCGGTAATACTCGATGCGGCGCACCTCGTAGATCGCGTTGTCGTCAAACTCCGGCTCGTGGTCCCCGCCCGCCGCGGCCAGCAGGCCGGCGCGGTGCCAGCGGCGAAGCTGTTCCGGTTGCACCCCGGCCTGCTCCGCCACCTCGGCAAGCGAATGCCGGCCGCCGGCCTCCACCACCATGACGGTGGTCTGCGAGCGGGCTTCAGATTGGTTTGGACGGCTCATGAGGACGAAGGGCGAGGGGTGAACTTCGAAGCCTTCGCGAGCTCCTCCCAGGCCGCCCGCTCTTCCGTCGAGATCTCCGTCGGCACCACGATGCGCGCCGTCGCGTAAAGGTCGCCCCGCGTCTTGTCCGTGCGGAGAAGACCGAGCCCGCGCAAGCGCAGCCTCGTGCCCGCCGTCGTGCCCGGCGGCACCCGCAGACGCGTGGCCCCGTCGAGCGCGGGGACGTTCACCTGCGCGCCGAGCACCGCCTCCCACGGCGCGAGGTCGAGATCCGCGTGGAGGTCCGCCCCGTCCACCGTGAGGTCCGGGTGCCGCGCGAAATGCACCCGCAGGTAAAGGTCGCCCGCCGCTCCGCCGCCGCTGCCCTTGCCGCCCTGGCCGCCGAGGCGGATGCGCTGCCCATCGCTCACGCCGGCCGGGATGCGCACTTGGTAAGTGTCTCGCCGCTCGCCGCCGTCCGCGGTCTCGTCTGGGCGGCGCACGGTCACCCGGCGTTGTGAGCCACGCAGGGCCTCCTCGAGCGTCACGAGGAGATCCGCCTCCACATCGTGGCCCCGCTGCGCGAAGTCGTCCTCGCCGCCGCTCCGGCCGCGCGGTCCGCGCTGCGCCGAGCCGAAGCCGTGCTGCCGGCCGGCGAAGAATTGCTCGAAAAAGTCCGAGAAGCCCGTGCCCTCGAACTCGACGCCGCCACCCGTCTCGGTTCGCCCGCCGCGGCTCCGGCGGAACCCGCCGCCCGGAGGAGGAGATGGCTGGCCGCCTTCGCGCCAATTCGCGCCCAGTTCGTCGTATTGCTTTCGCTTCTCAGCATCGCCGAGCACCTCGTAGGCCTCGTTCAGATCCTTGAACTTTTCCTCCGCCGTGGACTTGTCCTTGGCCACGTCGGGATGATGGACGCGCGCGAGCTTGCGGAAGGCCGTCTTGACCTCGTCGAGCGTGGCCGTGCGCGGCACGCCGAGGGTTTGATAGTAGTCTTTGAACTTCACCGCCATCAGGAATCGTAGCACATCCGTGCGATGCGCTCCGCGCCGCCTCCAGAAGACCTTCGAACGATCATTTCCACCCACCCCGGCAAGGCGCGCATTGGGCCAAGAAAACGGTGGAAGCCCAGGGTTGTCTTTTGCGCGATCCGAGCCGCGTCAGCGGCGATCCGAACGTAGCCCCGCGCTTCAGCGCGGGGTTGATTGCCTAACGCGATCCGCGTCGCGTCAGCGACGCTTGAGCGCGCTCGCGCCAGATGCGTTCAGTCGTCGCTGACGCGACGGGTCACAGATAGGGCGCGAAGTCCCCGCGCTAAAGCGCGGGGCTACGTTCGGATCGCCGCTGACGCGGCTGCGCCCTGGGCGTTCGGTCGCGCGTTAGAGCATTTTCGGTTCAGCTTGTCGCAGTTTGGGGGATCAGCGCCGGCTGGTCTTGAAGGATGTGCCGCCAGAGTGCGACAACACTAGAGCCTGTGATGAACTAACTTGTGCAGGGGCTAGGATGCAGGATGACACCCGTCGCTCAGAAGCGCAAAGCCTACCCAAGCGATGTGAGCGAGGACGAGTGGGCCTTCGCCGCGTCCTACCTGAGCCTTCTGGCGGAGGGCAGCCGCCAGCGTGAGCATTCCCTGCGCGAGGTCTTCAACGCTTTGCGCTACGTGGTGCGCGCGGGCTGCCCGTGGCGCCTTTTGCCGCACGACCTCCCACCCTGGCAGGCCGTCTACCAGCAGACGCGCCGCTGGATGAGAGCCCAGGTCTTTGAAGCCATGTGCCATGACTTGCGCGTGATTTTGCGCTTGGCCGAGGGGCGAACTCCCGAGCCCACGGCGGTCATCCTGGATGGGCGCACCGTGCAGAGCACCCCGGAGAGCGGGGCACGCGCGGGCTACGATGGCTACAAGCGACGCAAGGGCTCCAAGACTCACGTAGCCGTGGACACGCTGGGCCATCTCTTGGCCGTGCACGTCACGCCGGCCAACGAGCAGGAGCGCGCCCAGGTTGGCGTGTTGGCCGCGGCTGTCCAGGAGGCCACCCAGGAGAGCGTTCAACTGGCTTACGTGGACCAGGGCTACACCGGCGAGCAGCCCGCCCAGGCCGCCAGAAAGGAGGGCATCGAGCTGGAGGTGGTCAAGCTGCCCAAGGCCAAGAAGGGCTTTGTGCTGCTGCCCCGGCGCTGGGTGGTGAAGCGCTCCTTTGGCTGGCTGGCGCGCTGCCGCCGTCTGGCGCGCGACTACGAGCGCTTGCCCGACGTGTTCGCCGCCCTTCACTTCATCGCCTTCGTCGGCCTGCTTCTGGCCAGGCTCGGTTCCGTCTGCCTTGTTAGTTCATAACAGGCTCTAGCGCGAAGCCGCCATACCCAGCGGGCCAGCGTCACCAAGTCGAACGCCGCCTAACCACGCGCTGCAGCGAACGCCTCCAGGCGGTCACGCCGGCTGCG
>CALMOL010000167.1 GCA_937871685.1 uncultured Verrucomicrobiota bacterium | reverse complement strand
CGGTGGTCTTCGCCTTCGAGATGAGCGCGGTGAGCTTGCGCAGCGCGGCCGACATGAGGCGGGCCTGGGCGCCCACGGTGGAGTCGCCGATTTCACCCTCCAGCTCCTGCTTGGTGACGAGCGCGGCCACGGAATCGAGCACGATCACGTCGAGGGCATTGGAGCGCACGAGGGTCTCGCAGATGCGCAGGGCTTCCTCGCCGGAGGAGGGCTGGGAGACGAGGAGATCGTCCACGTTCACGCCGAGCTTGCGCGCGTAGAGCGGGTCAAGGGCGTGCTCCACGTCGATGAACGCGGCGTGGCCACCGCGCTTCTGCGCCTGGGCCACCACGGTGAGCGTGAGCGTGGTCTTGCCGGAGGATTCCGGGCCGAAGACCTCGATGATGCGGCCCCGCGGGAAGCCGCCGGCGCCGAGGGCGCGGTCAATGAGGACGTTTCCGGTCGGGATGACCTCCACCGTCATCGCGGTGCGGTCGCCGAGGCGCATGATCGCGCCATCGCCGTAGTCCTTGGCAATCTGCTGGAGGGCGAGCTCCAGGTTCTTGTCCATCTTAGGGGTGGATGACGCGGAGGCCTTGGCGGCCTTCTCGTCCTTGTCGGGGGATGCGGTGTTTTTTGCGGCCATATCGTTAAAAACGACTGATCTTTTATCGTTCGGCGGAAGGAGAAGTCAAAGGTTTTTTGGGGAGATAAACAAGCTTTGCGAACGGCTCGCGGGCGGTGCGTGCGTCATGCGGGGCGGAGGCGGAGGACGGGCTTTCGGTTTGCGCCCGTCAGGGGGGTGGGAATCCTCCGCGCCATGCACTTGCTCACCCTCCGCCGCTGCCTTCCCCTCCTCGCGCTTGCGATCGCTGGCCTCGCGTTGCCAGCGGCTCCAGCGCGGGCACAGGATCCTACGCCCGCCGAGTCACGCCCACCGGCGGTGGACTTCAAGCGGTTGATCCCCCTCTTGCCCACGGCCCCCTCCGGCTGGGCAATTGTGGGCAAGCCGCGTGGCAACACGCTACAGCTCGGTGCCTACGGGATGGCCAACGTCGAGGCCGAATTTAAGAAAGATGCCGGTGGAATCGAAGCCAAGGTGGAAATCTTCGACTACGCGCTTCAAAAAGACACCCTCAACAGCATGATTTCGGGCTGGAATTTCTCCAACGAGAGCACCGAGGGCTGGCAGAAGTCCATGAAGGTGGATGGCTTTCCCGGCTTCGAAACGTGGGAGGAAGAAGGCAAAAAGTTCGAGACCTTCGTTGCCGTGGCCGGTCGGTTCTGGGTCCACGTTCAGGTCACCGGCGAGCCGGTCGAAGATGCCCGCCGCTGGGTGAGAGCGGTGGACTTCAAGAGGCTCGAAGGGCTGAAATGACCGGGGCCGGCGGCGCTATTTCAGCCCTTTCACCGCGGCGTCGAAGATCTGGCGCTCCTCGGGCAGGAGCTTGGCGCCAGCCGCGACGGCAGCGAGGCGGCGCGCCCCCTCGGCATCGCCCGCGGCGGCGAGAATGACCGTGCCGTAGGCGGCCACCTCCGGCACCGCAAGGCGCTCGGCAGGCAGCGTGCGCAGGAGACGCGCGCCCTCGGCCGCACGGCCTTGGCGGACGTGCGCGAAGGCGAGGAGCAGGATGGCCTGCGGATCTTTCGGGTCGGACTCGTTCAGCGTCCGCGCGAGCGCGAAGGAGCGCTCGGTCCGGTCGTTCAGGACGAGCGAGAGGAGGGCAAAGTTATTCTGCGCGCTCCGGCCGCCGACCCCGCGCTCAACCATGCGGTCAAACACGCGCACGAGACTCCGCGTGTCGCGCGCCTCCTCGTAATCAGAGAAGAGCATCGTGAGCGCCCCGGAAGACTCGGCGTGGGCGGAATCCACCGCGCGCCACAGGGCCTCGCGCGCATCGTCGCGCCAGCCGACGGTGTAGGCGATGCGCGCCACATCCAGGACCGCGCCGGGCAGACGCAGGGCCTCGGTCACGGCGCGGCTCCAGGAGGTCTTGGACTTCTCGCGCTCGCCGAGGCCAGCCTCGGCGCGGGCGAGAAGGACTTGGCGATAGAATTCACGCTCGCCCCAGTTGTCGGGGCGACCGATGGCGAGATCGCGCAGGGCGCTCCATTCCTGCTTGGCGTCGAGGCAGCCACCGGCCACGCCGCGAATGCGCGGGTTTTGCGCGAGTTCCGAGCCAAGGCGGCGGAAGAAGGCCAGGGCGCGGTCGAGCAGGCGGCGCTCGTGAAGCCATTGCAGGTAGGGCTCGGCGCGGGCAGCATCGCCGCCGGCAAGCTTTTCGATGGCCGTCCATTCCGTTTCCAACTCCGGCGAGCGCGACTCGCGCAGCAGGCTCAGCTGGATGAGCTGGTCGTCCCAGCGGGCCTCGGGCAGCCCCAGCAGGCGGCGTGACGCGTCCAGCGCGACGGGCCAGTCGCGGCGCGCGCCCGCCTCCTGGCGCAGAACGCGCAGGGCCGTGGCGCGCGGCGCGCCCACGCTCGTCTCCGCGGTGCGCCGGATCACCGCCAGGGCATCGGCGCGCGCGGCGGGATCAGAAAAATTGAGGCGGGCATTGGCGGCATTGAGCGGGTGCTCGGGATTGGAGGGGTCTAACTTGGCGGCCTCGGTGAAGGCCTTGGCCGCCTCGGGAAACTTCTTCTCGGCGAAGTCCGCGGTGCCCTTGAGCGCATGGTATTCGGCGCTGGCGCGAGCGGCGGGCGGGACGGCATCGAGCGCCGCGCGGGCCGTGTCCGCGCGGCCGAAACGCAGGGCGGCGCTGGCGAGGTCCAGGCGGCTCTGAGCGTCGGCGGGAGCCAGTTCCACCGCGCGCTGCCACCATGAGAGCGAAAGGCTCAGACCGGCATCTTCGTAAAGCCGGGCAAGCGCGCGAGTGGCCGCGACGTGGTTGGGATCAATTTGGAGGGCGCGGCCAAGGAGCAAGAAGGCGTCACGCAGCTCGCCGGCGACGACCTTTTCCCGCGCGAGTCTAGTCAGGCGCTCCGGCTGCCAAGCCCGCCAAGCTCGCCATCCACCCCAGGCGGAAAGCGCGGCGAAGACCAGCCCCACGGCTACCCAGAGCAAGCGACGGCGGAGGGTTTGGCGACGCCCTTCGGCCGGTGACTCCTCGGGATATTCCGGCCGCGGCGCATCCTCGGACATCATCGAGGGGCCCGCGGGAACGAACTTCGAGGGACGAGGAGGCATGAGGGAGAAACAAACGAAAAAGGGGCTCTCCAGACTGGCCGCACCCACAGGAAAAGCAAACCGCCGCGTCCCTCGCGCGCCCAAGGGCGACACGGGAAGCGCGGCGGCTGAATTGCCTTGCGCGAGAACGACCGGGGCCGCTCGGCGCAGCGTTTACTTGCCCTCGCTCGGACGAATGCGGCCGGGCGCGGTTTCCTCGACGATGCGACCCTGATACACCGGCGCGGGATAAGGGCGATAGGCGGGATAATAATACGGGTCGTAGTAGCCGGGTCCGTAGTAGCCGCCGTAATAGCCGACCGGCACGCCGAAGCCGATGCCGACATAAGGGTAGCCGTAGTAGCCGCGGTAACCGCCGTAGCGGTAGCCATAGCGGCCACCGTAATAGCGACCGCCATAGTAACGGCCGCCGTAGTAGCCGCGGCGATAGCCGCCGGGCCGGCCCGCGAAGGCGCGGCCACCAGAACGCGCGGCACCCACGGCGGGGCGGCCGGCTGGGGCGGCCGAGGACTCGGTGGGAGTGAAGGCCGGGATCGCGAGCAGCGCCGCGGCGGCCAGACGAAGGAGGATTTTCATGGGGTTAAAGACGAACGACATACGTTCGACGGGTAGAACCGCAAAACTATTGCCCCGTTTGCAAAAAACCGATCTCCTTGGGTGTCATCAACCTGCCGGCAACCGTGGGCAGTGAGGGATTCGAACCCCCGGCCAACTCGGTGTAAACGAGCCGCTCTACCACTGAGCTAACCGCCCGCGCCTTCTCCTTTGCGCCGATGGGCGGCTTGGTCAACCCCGCGCCGCCGGGGAGAGGCTGGGGGATGGACCGAGAGGATGGAAGATGGAAGATGGCAGACGCGCGGATTTTTCCGCGTGGGCCCCGCATGGGGGAGATGCTCTCTGCCGTCGATCTGGTTTAGCGTGTCCTGCCATCTTCCATCTTCCATCCTCTCGGTCCTGCTTCTGCTCGCCGCCGCGGCCGCCCTGCCGGCCGCGCCGCTCGACGTGTGGATCGACGCCGACCCGGCGCTCGGCCTGCCCGCGCGCGATGCGGACGATGGCTTCGCGCTGGCGCAGGCGCTGCGCTCGCCGCGGGAGCTGCGCGTGCGCGGGATTTCGGTCTCCTTTGGCAACGCGCCGCGCGCCCTCGGGCTTCCCATCGCGCGCGAGGTCACGCGTCGCTTCGGCGGCCCGCGTCCGCCGCCGGTGACGCCCGGCGCGGAGCGGGCGGGCGATGACGCCGTGGACCTCGCCCCGCTGCGCGCGGCGCTCAGCGAGCGACCGCTCGCCTACGTGGCGCTCGGGCCGCTCACGCA
>CALMOL010000166.1 GCA_937871685.1 uncultured Verrucomicrobiota bacterium | reverse complement strand
TTGCTGCGGCCCTCGGTCGCGCGCGATCGCTGGCACCGCCTCAGTGCGCTCGCGGCCTTGGCCATTGTGCGTGGTGTGGAGGCGGCGGCCGGCGGCCGCCTCGGCGTGAAGTGGCCGAATGACCTGCTCCTACCGGACGGTCGCAAATGCGGTGGCATCCTTGTCGAGGCGACGCCGCAATTCGCCGTTGTTGGGATCGGGCTCAACGTGCTTCACGCCGAGGGGGACTTCCCGCCGGAACTGAGAACCGCGGCCGGCTCGCTGCGGATGGTCCAGGCTGGGATCGGCCGGGAACGCGTCGCTGCCGCGGTGCTTGGCGCGCTTGATGCGCTCTACCGTGAACCAGCAGCATGGGGCGATGATTTTTCACCTCTCGCCACCGAGCTTGCGGCACGCTCGGCCACGCTTGGCCGCCGCGTGCGGGTCGCCCGCGGCGGCGAGGTCGTCGAGGGGGTTGCCGAGTCGCTCGACGCGGAAGCGCGCCTCGTCCTGCGCCGCGACGATGGCGGCCGCGAGGTGATCGCGGCCGGGGAGACCGAGCATTGCCGGGCAACGGCGGTTGATGGTTGAGGGCGGAGGGCTGATAAGGCTGCCTCGCTTCCCTCGTTCATCACCCGATCCCGGTGCGCCTCGCCCTCGTCCTCCACGCGCACCTGCCGTTTGTGCGGCACCCGGAGCACGATGATTTTTTGGAGGAGGGCTGGCTCTACGAGGCCGTGGCGGAATGCTACCTGCCGCTGCTCGACGTGATGCACCGGCTGCACGCGGAGGGCGTGCCCTTCGCGCTGACCTTCACGCTCACGCCGACGCTGTGCGCCATGCTGCGCGACCCGCTGCTGCGCTCCCGCACGCGGCGCCGGCTCGACCAGCTCGCCGACCTGGGCGAGCGCGAAAAGGGGCGCGCGATGAGCGAGGGGGAGCGCGCCGCGGCCGAGTTCCACGCGGCGCACGCCGCGGCGCTGCGGGAGCAATACGTCCACCGCTGGAAGGGCGACCTCGTCGGCGCGTTTCGCTCGTTCCAAGATTCCGGCCACGTCGAGATCATCACCTGCGGGGCGACGCACGGCTTCCTGCCGCTGCTTGCCGCGGAGCCGGTGGCGGTGCGGGCGCAAATCCGGCTGGCGGTCGCGGATTATCAGGCGCACTTCGGCCGCGCGCCGCGTGGGATCTGGCTGCCCGAGTGCGCGTATTTCCCGGGCCTGGAGGAGGAACTGGCGGCGGCGAATTTGCGCTGGTTTCTCCTCGACGCGCACGGCCTGCTGCTTGCCCGCCCGCGACCACGCGCGGCGATCTACGCGCCGGTATTCACCCCGGCCGGGCCGGCGGCCTTTGGGCGCGACCGCGAGGCGAGTCGCCAGGTCTGGAGCGCGGAAGTCGGATATCCCGGCGACGGGCGCTACCGCGACTTTTATCGTGACCTTGGCTGGGACCGGTCGGCGGAGGAATTGGCGCCGTTGGTTCCACCCGGCGCGCCTCGGCGCTTCACGGGGTTCAAGTATCACCGCGTCACCGGCCGCGGCGTCCCCATCGGCGAGAAGGACTGGTATGATCGCGGCGCCGCCCTCCGCGCGGCGCGGGAGCACGCCGGGGATTTTCTGGCCACGCGCGTGGCGCAACTCGCGCCGCTCGCCGCCGCCCTGGGCCGCGACCCGGTGCTGACGGTGCCCTTCGACGCGGAGTTGTTCGGGCACTGGTGGTTCGAGGGGCCGGACTTCCTGGAGGCGTTTCTCCGCCTGGCGGCGGAGCGTGAGCCCGGGCTGCGACTCGTGACGCCGGGCGGGCACCTCGCCGAGCATCCCACGCAGCAGGTGGCGCGGCCGTCGGCCTCGAGCTGGGGCCAGCACGGCTATTGGGACATGTGGCTGGGGCCGCACTCGGACTGGATTTATCCGCGCCTCCATTCCGCCGCGCGTCGGCTTGGCGAGCTGGCTCGCCGGCACGCGGCCGGCACGGACACGCTGATGGACCGCGCCCTGCGCCAGCTCGCGCGGGAACTGCTCCTCGCGCAGTCGAGCGACTGGGCCTTCCTCATGAAGACTGGCACCGCCGCCGAATACGCCGCGGCGCGAAGCCGCGCGCACCTGGCTCGCTTCGAGCGCCTGTGGGAGGGCGCGGCGCGTGGCGCGCCGGATTCGCCGGCCTTGGCCGATGCCGAGTGGCGAGATACCATTTTCCCGGACCTTGACTGGCGCGTGTTCGCTAGTTGAGCCTAGTCACCCAGCCGACGAAGAAAGCTTGAAGCCGGCGCCTCGGTTTGCTTCGATTTGAACGGCACGTTCTTCACCCATGCCGCTGACCACCCATGTGCTCGACACCGCGCGCGGCCGGCCCGCCGCGGGCGTGCGCGTCGAGACGTGGCGGCTGGCCGACGGCGCGGGCGCCACGCGCGATCTTCTCCGCGTGACCATGACGAACGCCGACGGCCGCACGGAAGGGCCGCTGCTCGCGGGAGACGAGTTCCGCGTCGGCACCTACGAGCTGGCCTTCCACGTCGGCGAATATTTCGGCGGCGAGGGATTTCTCGGCGTGGTGCCCGTCCGCTTCAACGTCCGCGATCCCGCCCAGCATCACCACGTCCCGTTGCTTTGCTCGCCGTGGTCCTACGCGACGTATCGCGGCTCCTGAGCACTGCAATCCGCCCACGCGCCTCCGTGCCCAGCCTTCTCCTCGAACGTGCCCGCCGCATCCGCGAGCGGCTCGACCGCCTCGCGCTCTGCACCGAGGAGCCCGGCCGCATCACGCGCCCCTACGGCAGCCGCTCGCTGGGCGATGCCTACGCGCTCGTCAACGCCTGGCTCGCCGCGGCCGGCCTGCGCACCTGGGCCGACGCCATCGGAAACCTCCGCGCCTCCACCGCGCGGGGCCGGCCGCGCCGGCTGCTCCTCGGCTCGCACCTCGACTCGGTGCGCGACGCCGGTCGATTCGACGGTCCGCTCGGCGTGCTCATCGCCGTGGATCTTGCGGAGCATCATCGAGCCTCGCTCTCCAGCCCGTGGCCCTTCGACCTCGAGATCGCCGGCTTCTGCGACGAGGAGGGGCTGCGCTTCCATTCCACCTACCTCGGCTCCCGCGCGCTCGCCGGCGTGCTGGACCCGGTGGTGCTGGCCGAGACGCGTGACGCCGACGGCATCACGCTGGGCGAGGCGGTGCGGCGCTTCGTGGGCGATTCCGCGCCGCCCGCGGCGCTCCCGCGCGACGGCCTGTTGGGCTACGTGGAGGTGCACATCGAGCAGGGGCCGGTGCTGGAGGCGCGCGGTGCGCCGCTGGGCGTCGTCAGCGGGATCGCCGGGCAGGCGCGGGTCGCGTGGGAATTCATCGGCCGCGCCGCGCACGCGGGCACCACGCCGATGGCGCTGCGAGCCGATGCCCTCGTGGCCGCCGCGCGCTGGACGGCAGAACTGCACGACTTCGCGCGGCATCGCGCCGCCGAGGGCCTCGTGGCCACGGTGGGGCGGCTCGAAGTGACGCCGGGCGCGTCCAACGTGGTGCCCGGGCGCACCACTGGCACGCTCGACCTGCGCGCCCCGCTGGACCGCACGCGGCACGAGGCCGCGATGGAAATCCTCGCGCTGGGCGAGGTCCACGCCGCCAACCAGGGCTGCGAGTTTTTCGCCCGCGTGGAGCAGGAGACACCCGCGGTGCGCTGCGACCTCGGCCTTCGCGGCCGCCTCCTCACCGCGGTGCGCGCGGCCGGCCTGCCCACCGCCGTCGAGCTGCCTTCCGGCGCCGGCCACGATGCCGCCGCGCTGGCCGCCGCGGGGATTCCTTCCGCGATGCTCTTCGTGCGCTGCCGGGGCGGCGTGAGCCACCACCCGGACGAGTATTGCTCGGAAGAAGACATCGCCGCCGCCCTGGCCGCGATGGACGAGTTCCTCCTCGCCCTGGCGGCCGAAAGCCGGCCGAAAAACGGCGCGGCGAGCAAAATTCCTGATCTTGCCGGCCTCCGGGGAACGAATTCATGACGAAGCGCAGAACGGGAGCCCTCCCGCCGGCCTTTCTCCATGCCTGACTTCGACCTCATCCTGCGCGGCGGCACCGTCGTTACCCCGGCGGGCGCGGCGAGGCGCGACCTCGGCGTGGCGGAGGGGCGGATCGCCGCCCTCGCGGAAAGCCTCGCCGGCCGCGCGACCGAGGAATGGGACGTGGGCGGAATGCTCGTGCTGCCGGGTCTTGTGGACCCACACGTTCACTTCAACGAGCCAGGCCGCGAGGATTGGGAGGGCCTCGACACCGGCACGCGCGCCTTGGCCGCGGGTGGAGGGACGATGTTCTTCGACATGCCGCTGAACTCCGCACCGCCGGTGCTCGACGCCGCGGCCTTCGCCGCCAAGCGCGTGCGGGCGGAGCGGAAGTCCCGCTGCGACTTCGCGCTGTGGGGCGGCCTCACGCCCGCCAATCTCCGCCAGATGCCCGAACTGGCCGAGTGCGGCGTGATCGGCTTCAAGGCTTTCCTCTCCTCATCCGGCACGGACGACTTCCCCCGCGCCGACACGGCTACGTTGCTCGAGGGAATGAAGCTCGCCGCCAGTCTTGGCCTCGTCGTGGCCGTCCACGCGGAAAACGAGTCGATCTGCGCGCAACTGGCCCGCCGCGCCGTGGCCGAGGGCCGCTTGACGATGCGCGACTACCTCGCCTCGCGCCCCGCAGTGGCCGAGCTGGAGGCCGTGCAGCGCACCATCCTGATGGCGTGGGAGACGGGCTGCGCGGTGCATTTCTGCCACATCTCCACCGGCGCGGCCGTGCAGATGATCACCGATGGCCGCCTCCAGGGCGCAAACCTCACTTGCGAGGCCTGCCCGCACCACTTGCTGCTCACCGACGAAGACGCCACCCGCCTCGGCGCTGCGGCCAAGTGCGCCCCCCCGCTGCGGTCCGCCGACGAGCAGGCCGCGCTGTGGGAGCGCCTGCTGGCCGGCGAGGTGGACTGGATCGCCTCGGACCATTCCCCCGCGCCGCCGGCAATGAAGCAGGGCGACGACTTCTTTCGCATCTGGGGCGGCATCGCTGGAGCGCAGCTCACGCTGCCGCTGATGCTCACCGAGACCCGGCGCCCGGACCACGCGATCCCGCTGGAGCGCCTCGCCGAGTTGCTCGCCGGCAATCCGGCGCGGCGCTTCGGCTTCGACGCCGCCAAGGGCCGGCTCGCCCCCGGCGCCGACGCCGACCTCGCCGTGGTGGCCCTGACGGAGGAGCTTCGCCCCGTCTGCCGCGACGAGCTTCACGACCGCCATCGCCTCTCGCCGTGGCTGGGCTGGCCGCTGCGCGCCCGCGTGGTGCGCACGGTGCTGCGCGGGCGCACGACTTTCCTGAACGACGAGTTTCCCGACGCGCCGCCCGCGCGCCTGGTGCGCCCCGGCGAGGCGGCGCGGGAGGAGGAAGCGGAGAGCTGAGAGGTCGCGGAAGGTCTTTATGGAGTGCGGGAGCTTGCTCCCGCTCTCAACACGGACTCGGGTCGAGGCGACGCTACCGACGAATCTTTGCCTCCCCGGTTCAAAGCGCTGGCGTGTGAAGAGCGGGGCAAGCTCCCGCACTCCATAAAGACCTTCCGCACACGGGAATCGCCGCGCGACAACCAGGGCGGGGAACGCTCTAATTCTTCCCCGCATTCCGCCCCTTGCCCCATCTCTCCCACGACTCTCCGCTCGCCGCGCTGGCTCTCTCGCTGCGCCGGGATCCACGTGAGTTGACGGCCGCGGAAGCGAGCGTTGCGGTGGACGAGCTTGCCAACCCGACGGGCGACGAGGAAACGAAAGCCGGCTTCCTCCTCGCCTTGCGCGCCAAGGGCGAGACGGCCGGCGAGCTGGCCGCCTTCGCCGCGGCGATGCTCGCGCGCGCGGGCGATCCTGGCATCGACCCGGCGCGCCTGCCCGGCCCGGCGCTTGACGTGTGCGGCACCGGCGGAGACCGGCTCGATCTCTTCAACATCTCCACCGCCGCCATGTTCATCCTCGCCGCGGGCGGAGCGACGGTGCTCAAGCACGGCAACCGCGCCGTCACCTCCCGCTCCGGCGGGGCCGACGTGCTCGCGGCGCTGGGCGTGCCGCTCACGCTGGCGCCGGAGCGCGCGCGCGCGGCGGCGGAGGAGCTGGGCGTGTGCTTCTTGTTCGCACCCGACTGGCACCCGGCCTTCCGCGCGATCGCGCCGGTGCGGCGCCGCCTCGCGGCGCTGGGGCAGGGGAGCGTGTTCAACCTCCTCGGCCCGCTGCTCAACCCGGCCCGGCCCGCGCATCAGCTCGCCGGCGTGTTTGCCGAGCCGTTCGTCGAGATCTACGCGCGCGCCTTCGCCGCGCTCGGGCGCCGGCGCGCGTGGGCCGTCCATGGCCGGGTGCATCCCGATGACCCACACGCCGGCGGCATGGACGAGGTTTCGCCGCTCGCGCAGACTTTCCTCGGTCGCAGCGAGGAAGGCGCGGTGTCGCTCGGCACACTGCACCCCGAGGACTTCGGACTTTCGCGCGGCCCTGGGCCGCTCGATGCCTTGCGCGGTGGAATGCCAGCGGAAAACGCGCGCCTCCTCGCCGGCATCCTGCGCGGCGAGATCCGGGACGTGCGCCGCGACGCCGTGCTGCTCAACGCCGCCGCTGGCTTCATCGTCGCTGGGCTCGTGCCCGATCCGCCCGACGCGCTGGAGCACGCTCGCGCGCAGATCGCCTCCGGCGCCGCGTGGCGCCGGCTGGAGGCGCTGCGGGAATTTCGATGATCACGGTGGCAACGGGTGGATGAGGATCGCCGTTTAGTTCCAGCCTTGGCGTCCTCGTCGGATTCGATTTCCATGAGAAATTCGCCAGCCCAGATCCGTTCCTTTTCGTGCGGCGAGCGGAGGTAATCCCGCAAAGCTGCCTTCGCCTTTGAAGCGACAATTGATCAAGGGAGCTGCCCGGCTCGACGCAGGATGTTCACATCTTGAACCGACATGTGCGCATCTGAAACCAGGATGTGCTCATCTGGGATTTGCAGGCGCGCATCCTGAAACGACATGCGCTCATCAGGATTCAGGATGGGCTCATCCTGAATCGAGCCACGCGCATCGGGAAGCTGCCTGCGCACATCTGGAACCGGCATGGGCGCAGCTCCGGGAAAGCCGTGCGCATGCATGGCGAAACCGCTCGCATCAGGCTTCGGCTCGGCCTTGGGCCGCTCGGGGCTGATTTCGACCCGTTTGCCACCGACCTCGGGCGACATTCATCGGTTCCCGGGGCCTTTTCGCGCGACGAGGTGCTTCATGCACGGCAGGAGACGTGAAAGAGGGGAGGCTTGAAGCGGCGCGATTCGGCCGCCGTCTTACTTCACCGCGGCCTTCTGCTTCTCCAGGCGGGCGCTCAGCTCCTTCGGCATGTGCTCGCCGAGCTTGGCGAAGAACTCGCCGGCCAGCGCGTAGTCCTTCTGCCAGCCGGCGGGATCGTAGGCGATGGCCTTCTCGAAGTCGGCCGGGCCGAAATCTTTCAGGCCCTCGAGGTCGAAGTCCTCGGTGCGCGGCAGATGACCGATGGGCGTTTCCTTGGCGTCCACCTTTCCCTCGCAGCGATCGATGATCCACTTGAGGGCGCGCATATTCTCGCCGAAGCCCGGCCACACGAAGCGGCCCTGCTCGTCCTTGCGGAACCAGTTCACGCCGAAGATCAGCGGCGGGTTCTTGAGCTTCTTCCCCATCGTCAGCCAGTGCGCGAAGTAGTCGCCCATGTGGTAGCCGCAGAAAGGGATCATCGCCATCGGATCGAGCCGGAGCTGGCCCAGGCCGCCGGCGGCGGCGGCGGTCATCTCGGAGCCCATCGTCGCGCCGAGAAAGGTGCCGTGCTCCCAGTCGAACGACTGGAACACCAGCGGCACCGTGCTCGCGCGCCGGCCGCCGAAGATGATCGCGGAGATCGGCACGCCCTTGGGATCATCGACTTCCGGCGCGAGCACTGGGTTGTTGCGCGCGGGGGCGGTGAAGCGGGAATTGGCGTGCGCCGCTTTGTCGGGCGAGTCGGGCGCCCACGCGTTGCCGAGCCAGTCGCTGGCCTCGGCGGGCGGGTCGCCGTCCTTGCCCTCCCACCACACGTCGCCGTCAGGGGTGAGCGCCACGTTCGTGTAGATGGTGTCGCGCGCGATGGATTTCATCGCGTTGGGGTTGGACTTGTAATTCGTGCCCGGCGCGACGCCGAAGTAGCCGGCTTCGGGATTGATGGCGTAGAGGCGGCCGTCCGGGCCGGCTTCCATCCACGCGATGTCGTCGCCGATCGTGGTGATCTTCCACCCCGCGAAGTGCGGCGGCGGGATGAGCATGGCGAAATTGGTCTTGCCGCAGGCCGAGGGGAAGGCGGCGGCGATGTAGTGCTTCTTGCCCTCGGGCGACTCGGCCGCGAGCAGCAGCATGTGCTCGGCCATCCAGCCCTGGCGCTGCGCGAGCGCGGAGCCGATGCGCAGGGCGAGGCATTTCTTGCCGAGAAGCGCGTTGCCGCCGTAGCCGGAGCCCACGGAGATGATCTCGTTGTCCTGCGGGAAGTGGCAGATGAAGCGGCGCTCGGGGTTGAGGTCGAGCGTGGAGTGGAGCCCCTTGTTGAAGTCGCCGTCCGCGCCGAGGCGCTCGTAGGCGGCCTCGCCCATGCGCGACATGATCCGCATGTTGAGGACCACGTAGATCGAGTCCGTGATCTCCACGCCGACCTGCGTGAGCTTGGAATCCTTCGGCCCCATCATGTAGGGGACGACATACATCACGCGGCCCTTCATCGCGCCGTCGAGCATGCCCATGAGCTTGGCGCGCATCTCCTGGGGATCGCGCCAGTGGTTCGTGGGGCCGACCGCCTCCTTGGTGGGGGTGCAGATGAAGGTGAGCTGCTCGACGCGGGCCACGTCGTTCGGGTGCGAGCGCGAGTAAAAGCAGCCGGGGAGCTTGTCCTGATTGAGCGGCGTGAGGATGCCCATGCGCACCGCCTCCTTCTCGAGAAACTTCTTCTCCGCCTCGGAGCCGTCGCAGTAGAAGACCTGCGCGGGCTGGCATCGCTTGATGCAATCGTCGATCCAGGCGGAAAGCTTCGCGTGGCCCTGCGGCTTGTGCGTCCCGAGGCCCTCGGGGATGGACTGGAGAAGGATGGACTTGTCGCTCATTTGGGGAAACGGATCGGGGTGGAGGAAGGGCGCCGCGGCTTTGGGGGGATGCGAGGAAATCGCGCGCGGGCTCGGGGGCGAACGCCTCAAGCTACCGGGCAGCGCGGGAGCGGCGCAACGGGTTTCGCCGGCCGCGGGCTAGGAATTATCCGAGGAGGAATGCGACCCGGATGAGGACGACCAGTCGGAGGAAGCAGACCCTTCCGAGGCACTGCCAGACCACCCGCCGGGTGCCTCCGAGTTGAAGAAGCTCATCGCCTCGGGATCGGGCGACGAACCGCCGCCGCTTTCCACGTTGGTGCCAAAGTCGCGTGCCATCTCGCGGCCAGGGTCACTGGTGCGATTCTCGATGGCGGCGGCGAGGCCGACGAGGTCGGCGTCGGAAAGCGACGAGAGGCTTGTGCCCGGAGCGAAGCCGGCCGAGCGCAGGATATCATCCGTGCCCTGCGCGCCGCCGCGGCCGGAATCATCGGCGCTCAGGTAAGAGCGGCGCACGAGGTCGTCCACCGACGCGCCGGCCGCGCCGCCCTCGCGCAGAGATCCGACCAGCGCGCGGCGGCCGGCCTCGTCGTTGGGGAAAATGGCCACGCCGTTCTCCTGGCCGATGGCCCCCAGCGCGATCGCGCGGTCGTCGTAGGCGAGGCGGCCGGGGTTATGCGTGCGCCACGCGAGCGAGCCGCCGAGGCGGGCGAGGTCGCCGACGAGCGAATACGAGTCGCCGCCGTAGTAGCCGGAGCGGAAGACGGGCGAGCCGTAGCCATACGGGATCGGCGGGGCGGAGGACCGGCCGAAGCCCAGGCAGCCGGAGCTTTGGGGCTGGGGCGTGAAAGGCATCGGCCGCGGCCCCCCGCCGTCGCCCGAGCCGCCGAACTGCCGCTCGATGGCGCGCGCCTCCTCGATGGTGGCGGCGCGGCGGGCGTTGGCGGCGGCGCGCTCGGCGAGCGCGGCGCCCACGGCGTCATTGGCGGCGCGGCAGCGGTCGGCGCGGCGGTCGAGCGACTGCGCGATGGCTTCGATGGCGGGATCAGGCATGACGCCACGATGGCAAAAACCCCGGGC
>CALMOL010000165.1 GCA_937871685.1 uncultured Verrucomicrobiota bacterium | reverse complement strand
CGGCCGTGAGCACCGCGTTGCCGCCCGAGGAGTCGTTGGCCGCGCCGGTCACCTTGTCGAAGGCGGCCGCGTAGTTGCGGGTGAGGGTGCCGTTGACCGAGCCGGCCCCGTTGAACTCGCCACCGGCGAAGAGCGTGGTGCCGGCCAGCGCGAGACAGGTCACCGAGCGGTTGCTGCCGACGGCCACGTTGGCATCGAAGGCGAGGACATTGCCCGCGAGGTCGAAGGCGGCGATTCCCCGGCGCGGGACCGTGCCGTTGACCTGGGTGAAGTTGCCGCCGGCGAAGATGGTGGCACCATCGGTCACGACGGCTTTCGCCAGGTTGTTCAGCGCCGGGTTCCAAGCGGTGGCTGCGCCGGTGGTGGCGTCCAGCGCGGCGAGGCCGATGCGGGCGACGTTGCCGTTCACGTTGCCGAAGTCGCCCGCGAGGTAGAGCGTGTTCCCGATCGAGGTCATCGAGCGGACCGGCGCGTCGGCCGAGGCATTCCACGTGAGAAGCGCGCCGGTGTTGGCGTCGAAGCCGGCAAGACGGGTGCGGGTGGAATTGTTAGCCCGCTCGAACGTGCCGCCGACATAGATGGCAGAGCCGGACTTCGCGAGGGCGAAGACTTCCGGCACGACGCTGGACGCGGTCACGCCCGCGGCCCAGACGCGCGGCTTGCCGGTGACGACATCGAAGGACGCGAGGTTGGACGCGGAAACCGTCGAGTAGGCATTGTAGTCCCCGCCCACCAGCATCAGTCCGCCGGAAAAAGCGATGGTGCGGATCGTCTGGCCCGCCGAGGAGCTGCCGACCGAGAACTGGGTGCGGAAGTCCCGGTCGAACGTAGTGTCTGGTTGCACGCTGCTCGGGGCGGCGCTGGTTGGATTCACGAATTCTACGCCGGCCCCGGCCCCGCCCAGCACAATTTCCGATCCGTCGGTCGTGACGACGAGGGGGTTATATTGGCCGCCACCACGGGTGGCGATCCAGGAGGCGCTCTTCACGCCGGTGATGAGGCTGACTTGGTAGTAAGGGCCGTTGTCGAAGCACCCCTCGCTTGAAGCCACGTAGAGGTTTTGCCCACTCACGAGCATCGATTCCACCTGGGCCGGATTCGAGCACCGGTTGGAATAGGCGGGGTTCCAGCCCGACAGCTCGCCCGTCACGGCATCAATCTTCGCGAGGCCGCTGGCGCGGGCTTGGCCAGCGATGAGCGGCGCGCCGGCGTTGTAGTCCATCCGGCCGCCGACGACGATCTCAGCGTCCGCATAGACCGCCAGGCACCGCGGCACCAGGATCTGCACGTCGTAGGCCTGGCCGGCGTTCGGGTTCCAGCTCGTTGCCGCGCCCGTGGCGAGGCTGATGGCGGCAAGGTTACGCCGGGCCGCCGCGCCTTCGCCGCGATACTTCCCCTGGGTGAAGTTGGCAGGAGGATACGGGTTGGGGCGGTTCAGGCTCGAGAAGTTCCCGCCGATGTAGAGCGTGTCGCCCAGCTTGGTCATTGCATACACGACGCCGGACCCCTCGAACTCTTCGTCGCTTTGCGTCAGGTAAACCCGATTTTCGCTGGACGTCACGTAGGGATCCCAGGCCTTGAGCGCTCCCGTGGCGGGATTGACCGCGGCGAGGCCGTAGCGCTCCGCGAAACCGTTCATGCGGCGGAAGAAACCGCCGACATACAGCACGGCGCCGCGCCCTGGGTCGTTTTCTAGCAGCAACGACCAGACCGCGCTCGGCTTGCGGGTCTTGGCCGCGAATCGTCCGATGCCGCCCACGCCGGTGCCGAACTGGTCGGTCTCCGGCTGGATGCCGGCGTCGAAGGACGGGTCCACCGTCTTGTCCGCCCGAATGCGCGCGAGGCAGGGACGATACAGGCCGCCCACATATTTGAATTGACCGCCGATGTAAAAGCCGCCGGCCCCGTCCGGGATGGCGATATTCACGATGCCATCCACGTAGGGCCACCCGGATTGGATTTGCCGGGTGGCGGCGTCGAAGACCACCAGCGCGCCGGTGGCCTGGCCAACCTTGTCAAACTTGCCGCCGAGGTAGGCGGTGTTGCCGTCCACCAGGATGGCGTTCACCTGTCCGTTCACGATCGGCGTGGGCGGGGCAAGGAAGTCTGCCTGTTGGGCGGGCAATGATGCCGCCATCGAGAGCAGGGCAACCGCTGAGAGGAGAAGGTGACGGACGCAAAGCGGATTCATGGAATCATGGGAGTTGGATTTGACGAAGGCAGGCAGATGGAACAGCCGCAACGTCGGCGGCTGGCTTTATCGCGCTCGATCGAGTGCATTACTTTCAGACCACGCTGTCCGCGACGCGCCGTGACGGCGAAAGTGAAAATTCCGGCGGCCCGCCGAAGGCAAGAGAGTTGGTGGCATTCTTAGACATGAGCGCCGGGCACCCCAGCCGCTATCGGTAGGATTGCCGATTGACTTGAATTCCTCGATCTGCCTGACGAAGCAAAGCGGCCTCGACCAGAGCAAGCACCAAATCCATCCCGCGAAACTTCGCTTCTTGCCCCACGGGATCAGCCGTTTAGCCTCGCTCCCCCCTCGCGCGCCTGCGCCATCTTTCCTTCCGTCCCTACTCGTCCCATGGCCTCGAAAACCAAACCCGCCAAGAAATCCTCCGCCTCGAAGAAGTCTGCCAAGCACGTTTACACCTGGGGCGCTGGCAAGGCGGACGGCGACGGCTCGATGAAGGCCCTCCTCGGCGGCAAGGGCGCCAACCTCGCCGAGATGACGCGCATCGGTCTGCCGGTGCCCCCCGGCTTCACGATCACCACCGAGGTCTGCACCTATTTCTACGCGAACAAGCAGACCTATCCCGCCGAGCTCCAGGCGCAGGTCGAGGCCGGCGTGCGCAACATGGAGCGCATCATGGGCACCAAGTTCGGCGATACGCAGAAGATGCCGCTCCTCGTCGCCGTGCGCTCCGGCGCGCGCGACTCCATGCCGGGCATGATGGACACCATCTTGAACCTCGGCCTCAACGACCAGAGCGTCCTCGCGGTCGCCGCCGCCACGAAGAACGAGCGCTTCGCGTGGGATTGCTACCGCCGCTTCATTCAGATGTATGGCGATGTGGTGCTCGGCGTGCAGAAGCGCGAGGGCGAGGACCACGAGCCCTTCGAGGTCGTGATGCACGAGTTCAAGCACGAGCGGCATCACGCCGACATCGAGGACTCCAAGCTCTCCGCCGCCGACAATCAGGAGCTTGTCCGACGCTTCAAGAAGCTCATCAAGGACCGCACCGGCAAGACCTTCCCCAACGACCCGTGGGACCAGCTCAAGGGCGCTGTCGGCTCCGTCTTCGGCTCGTGGATGAACGACCGCGCCATCGTGTATCGCCGCAAATACAACATCCCCGTCGAGTGGGGCACCGCCGTGAACGTGCAGGCAATGGTCTATGGCAACACCGGCGACCAGTCCGGATCGGGCGTGGCCTTCACGCGCGACCCTGCCACCGGCGAGAAGGTCTTCTACGGCGAGTTTCTCATCAACGCCCAGGGCGAGGACGTGGTCGCCGGCGTGCGCACCCCCGAGCCGGTAGCAGACCTCAAGAAGCACCTGCCCAAGGCCTTCTCCGAGCTGGACAAGGTCCGCCAGACCCTGGAGCGCCACTTCAAGGACGTGCAGGACTTCGAGTTCACCATTCAGGACGGCAAGCTGTTCATGCTCCAGACCCGCAACGGCAAGCGCACCGGCGTGGCCGCCGTCCGCTTCGCCGTGGAGATGGAGAAGGAGAAGCTCATCGACTGGGAGACTGCCGTGATGCGCGTGCCGGCCGACCAGCTCGAGCAGGTGCTCGCGCCCGTGTTCGACCGCAAGGCGCTCAAGTCGGCCACGGTCGTCGCCACCGGCTTGCCCGCCGGCCCCGGCGCGGCCACCGGCCGCGTGTATCTCAACGCCGACCGCGCCGCCGCGCACGCCGCGAAGGGCGAGAAGGTGCTGCTCGTCCGCAACGAGACCTCGCCCGAGGACCTGCGCGGCATGATCGCCGCCGAGGGCATTCTCACGGCCAAGGGTGGCGTGTCCTCGCACGCCGCGCTCGTCGCCCGCCAGATGGGCAAGGTGTGCGTGTGCGGCGCATCCGCCCTCTCCATTGATTACGAGAAGCGCACCGTTTCCGTTGGCGACCGGAGCTGGAAGGAAGGCGATTCCCTGTCCATCGACGGCACCAGCGGCACCGTCTATGCCGAGGAAATCCCCGTGGCTGCCTCCGAGGTCGAACAGGCGATGGTCGAGGGCGACAAGGATGCGCTGAAGAGCCGCACCTTCAGCAACTTCAAGTGCCTGATGGATTGGTGCGCGAAGGCCACGCGCATGGACGTGCGCACGAATGCCGACACGCCCGAGCAGGCCCGCATCGCGATGTCCTTCGGCGCCAAGGGCATCGGTCTGACGCGCACCGAGCACATGTTCTTCGAGGGCGACCGCATCGACGCGATGCGCGAGATGATCCTCGCTGACAACCTGCCCGACCGCGAGAAGGCGCTCGCCAAGCTGCTGCCCTTCCAGCGTGAGGACTTCGCCGGCATCTTCACGGCGCTGCGCGGCTATCCCGCCACGATCCGCTTCCTCGACCCGCCGCTACACGAGTTCCTCCCGCACGATAGCGTCTCGCAGCGCACCCTCGCCGAGAAGCTCGGCGTCACCCCGGACGCCATCGCGCGCCGCGTGAAGAGCCTTCATGAGTTCAACCCCATGCTCGGCCACCGCGGCTGCCGCTTGGGCATCACCTACCCCGAAATCTCTGCCATGCAGGCCCGCGCCGTCTTCGAGGCCGCCGCGCAGGTGCAGAAGAAGGGCATCAAGGTGAAGGCGGAGATCATGATTCCGCTCGTCGGTTTCAAGAAGGAACTCGACCTCCAGATCGCCGTGGTGCACGAGGCCGCGAAGGCCGTGCAGAAAGAACAGAAGGTGAAGCTGTCTTACCTCGTCGGCACCATGATCGAGGTGCCGCGCGGCGCGCTCACCGCCGACGAGATCGCCGAGACGGCCGAGTTCTTCTCCTTCGGCACGAACGACCTCACGCAGACCGCCCTCGGCATGAGCCGCGACGATTCCGGCTCCTTCCTTCCGCAATACTCGGAGTTGGAGATCATGCCGAAGAATCCCTTCGCCACGATCGACCGCGCCTCCTGCGGTGAGCTGATGCGCATCGCCACCGAGAAGGGCCGCCGCACGCGTCCCGACATCAAGCTCGGCATCTGCGGCGAGCACGGCGGCGACCCGGACTCGGTGCGGTTCTGCCACTCGCTGGGCCTCGCCTACGTGAGTTGCTCACCCTACCGCGTGCCCGTCGCTCGCCTCGCCGCCGCCCAGGCCGCCATTGCCGAAAAGCGCGCCAAGGCGACGAAGAAATAGTCCGAAGGGTTGGCCGCAGAGACGCAGAGGTCGAAGAGCATGCACAAAGAAGATTCAGTCCTCTGCGCTCTCTGCGCCTCTGCGGCAAATTTCCTCGCCTCGCCACCGCCGAGCGGTAGGCTGCGGCCATGCATCTCATCCCGGTCCTGCAAGCCGACGAAATCCACGAAGACCGCCCCGTGCCCAGTCTCAGACACGCCCGCACGGCCCAGCGCCTGGGCTTCCTCCTGGAGCGGATTGATGAGCGGCTGGTTGCGTTGCAGCAGCTCAACTTGAACTTGGACGGCTGGCAAACCATCCCGGACATCTGCATCTATCCCCGGGACATCTTGCCCGCCGACTTCGAAGAGGATATCGAGGAGGTGACCAAACCGCCGCTGCTGGTTGTGGAGGTCTTGTCTCCACACCAAGTTCTTGGGGCATTGATGAACAAGACGCGCCAATACTTGACGCACGGGGTGGGCTCCTGCTGGGTCATCATGCCGCAGGTGCGCGTCGTCACCCACCTGCCGAAAAACGGCCCCAGCCGCACCTACGGTGAGGGAGCGTTGCGCGACGAGGCGCTCGGCATCGAGATCGACGTGGCGGAAATCTTTCGCTGAGAGACCGCGGCAGCGTTGCTCAGAGGCGATAATTTCCCCTCTGTGCTCTCTGCGGCAAACCCCGTCGGCTTGGGATCAATCCGGCCACGCCCAGCCGGCCACGGCGGCGGGAGCTAGCTCGCGCAGCAGCTCGGCGGTCTCGTCCCAGCCGATGCAGGCGTCGGTCACGCTCACGCCGGGCCGAAGCGCCGCGCGGTCCGCGGGCACTTCCTGGCGGCCTTCCTCAAGGTAGGACTCGAGCATCAGGCCGATCACCGGGCTCTCGGGATCGGCACGGCGTTGGGCGAGGACGTTGCGCCACACGAACTCCTGGCGCGCGTGCTCCTTGCCGGAGTTGGCGTGCGAGCAATCCACCATCAGCGCAGGCGGCATTCCTTCGCGGCGCAGGCGCATCCCGGCGTCGGCGATGGAGCCCGGATCGAAGTTCGTCCGCGCCCGGCCGCCGCGCAGCACGAGGTGGCCGAGCGGATTGCCGAGGGAATGGACCACGCTCGTGAAGCCTTCCTGGTCGATGCCGAGGAACGAGTGCGGATGACGCGCCGACTTCATCGCGTCCAGCGCGGTCTGCAGTTCGCCGTCGGTGCCGTTCTTGAATCCCACCGGCATCGAGAGTCCGCTCGCCAGTTCACGGTGCGTTTGCGACTCCGTGGTGCGCGCGCCGATGGCCGCCCAGCTCACGAGGTCGGCGATGAATTGCGGCACCAGCGGATCGAGGAACTCCGTGGCCGTCGGAAGGCCCATCCCGACGATCTCGGCCAGCAACTCGCGCGCGAGCCGGATGCCGGTGCCCATGTCGCGCGAGCCGTTGAGGTGCGGGTCGTGGATCAATCCCTTCCAGCCCACCACGGTGCGCGGCTTCTCGAAATACACGCGCATCACGATCTCCGCGTGCGGCGCCAGCTCCCGGCGCAGCGCCACGAGCCGCCGCGCGTATTCCAACGCGCCCGTCGGGTCATGAATCGAGCACGGGCCGGCGATGACGAGCAGCCGCGGGTCGCGGCGCTGGATGATCCGCTCCACCGCGCGGCGGCCTTCGAGCACGGTCTCGCGCGCCTCGGCGCCGAGCGGCAGCGCCTCCTTCAGCTCCCGCGGCGCCACCATGCGCTGGATGGAACGGACGCGGACATCGTTGACCTGGGACATGGCGGCAAAAAATTGGGCGGGAGCATTACCCCGAAAACGGCGTCCAAGAAAGAAGTCCCTTCGTCCCAACCCAACACC
>CALMOL010000164.1 GCA_937871685.1 uncultured Verrucomicrobiota bacterium | reverse complement strand
GCAGCTGCGTGGGGTTCTCTTCGGATTGGTAGAGCTGACTCCAGAAGTTGACGCGGAACAGCTGCTCGAGATCGAGCGGGTCGTGGGGGACGCCGGCTGCCTGTCCGCCACTTGGCGCTTCACGAAAGCCGCTGCGCGCGCCAGCGCGCGATTCTGCTCCCCGGTGCGCTTGGCGAGCGCCTCCTCCGTCAAACGCCATTTCGCGTCCGGTCGCCGCCGCCAGACACCGCGCCGGCCTGCGCCGGCTGCTCGATGAATGCGGCCCGGTGGATGCCGTGGGCGTGGAGGAGCGCGTGGCGAAGTATCAGACGCGCTCGATCAAGAAGAAGTCGAAGCTCTTCGGCTTGAAACTCGCCGCCTCGATGGTGGATCTCACCACGCTGGAGGGAAAGGACACGGCCGGAAAGGTCGCGTCGCTTTGCGCCAAGGCGGCGCGGCCTGATCCCGAGGATCCCGACGTGCCGCCGACGGCCGCGGTGTGCGTGTATCCCACGCTCGTGGCCGTGGCGAAGCGGGCGCTCCGCGACGCGCCGGTGCGCGTGGCGAGCGTGGCCACGGCGTTCCCGAGCGGGCAGGCGCCGCTGCGCACGCGTTTGGCCGAGGTGCGCGCGGCGGTGGAGGACGGGGCCGACGAGGTGGACATGGTGATTTCGCGCGGGAAGTTCCTGGCCGGCGAGACGGCCGAGGTGCAGGACGAAATCGCCGCCGTGATGGAAGCGTGCGGCGTCGCGCGGCTGAAGGTCATCCTCGAGGTCGGCGAGCTGGAAACCTACGACCACATCCGCGCCGCCTCGATGCTCGCGCTGCGCGTGCTCCGCCCCGGCGACTTCATCAAGACGAGCACGGGCAAAACCGGCACGAACGCCACGCTCGCCAACACGCAAGTGATGCTGGAGGCGATCCGCGACCACTATCTCGCCACCGGGGTCGCCATCGGCATGAAGCCCGCCGGCGGCATCCGCACGGCCAAGCAGGCGCTCCATTTCCTCGTCGGCGTGAAGGAAACGCTCGGCGACGCCTGGCTCGACCCCGCCCGCTACCGATTCGGCGCGAGTTCGCTCCTCAACGACCTGCTGCGGCAGATCGCGAAGGAACGGTCCGGCGCGTATCAGGCTCCGTGGACGTTTTCCGAGGCGACGGAGGGGTATTAGAAGCAGGCACGGAGGACACGGAGAGGGAAATGATTCTTGTGCGATCCAGGCCTCTCCCGCTCCGTGCCTCCGTGGCAGAGTTTTCCCGCCCATGAAACGCCGTTCCGCCCCCAACCCCCTC
>CALMOL010000163.1 GCA_937871685.1 uncultured Verrucomicrobiota bacterium | reverse complement strand
GGCGACGGGCCAGTTCGTGAGGAGCGCCATTGCCAACGTGGTGAGCGCGGCGGGCGTGGAAGCCGGCGGTCGCACCGGCCTGGTGGGCGTGACCGTGGCCGCGCTCTTCCTGCTCGCGCTGTTCTTCACCCCGCTGCTCCTCGCCGTGCCCGCGATGGCCACCGCGCCGGCCCTGGTGATCGTCGGCGTGCTGATGCTCCAGGGCGTGCGCGAGATCGAGCTGAGCGACTTCGCCGTCGCCGTGCCCGCCGCGCTCACGCTGCTGGTCATGCCGCTTTCGTTCTCGATCTCCGAGGGGATCGCCGTGGGCTTCGTCGCCTTCGTCCTGCTGCAGGCGCTGGTTGGCCGCGGGCGCGCCATTCCTCCGCTCGCGTGGCTGCTGGCCGCCCTCTTCATCGCCCACTTCGCCACGCGGTAGCGGGAAGTTTTTGCCGCAGAGGCGCAGGGATCGCAGAGGAGGGAGCGGGATGGGCTTTCCCCATTGTGGACGTGGATTTGCGTTGGTCTTGGGCGACGCTTCGCCTCCCTCCGCCATTTCTTCCTCTGCGCTCCCTGCGCCTCTGCGGCCAATCCCTCCGGCTGTCCGCATTTCACTTGGCAGCGCGGCGAGGGACATCCATCCTCGCCGCTCGCATGTCCGCCGACCACGACCTCGCCGACCGCATCCGCGGCGCGCTGTGGGGCACCTTCGTGGGCGACGCGCTCTGCCTGGGCTCGCACTGGATCTACAACCTCGGCGAGATGGCCCAGCGCTTCGGCCCGGCCGGGCCGCAGGGCTTCGACGCGCCGGCCGAGGGCCACTATCACTTTCCCAAGCAGCCCGGCGAGCTCACCCACTACGGCGAGGGCGCGCTCGTGCTCCTCGAGTCCATGGCCGCGCACGGCCGGCTCGACCTCCCCGATTACTGGACGCGCTTCCTCGAGCAGTTCGGCTCGCCCGAATACACCGGCTACCTCGACCACGCCACGCGGGGCACGCTCGAGAACTTCGCCCGCTGGGAGGAGGCCAATCCCGGCGGCCAATTCCACTTCCAGGCCGGCGCCGATGATGACCAGCTTGCCGCCGCCACCCGCATGGCGCCGGTCGTCATCCTCCATCGCCACGATCCCGCGCTGCTCGACCGCGTGGAGGATGCCACGCGCTTCTGCCAAAACAACGACCGCGCCGTCGCCTACAACAAGGCCGCCGCCATCGCCTTGCTCGCCTTGCTCGACGGCCACGGCCACGTGGACGCCTTCCAGCACGCCCGCGCGCTCGCCCGCGGCCTCGACCCCGAGCTGGGCGGCGAGGTGTGGCGCAAGCTGGAGAACGCGCTCCATCCCTCGCTCGACGACACCGTCACGATGATCCAGCGCTTTGGCCAGGCGTGCCCGCTGCCGCAGAGCCTGCCCTCCGCCGTGGTGTGCGCGATGCGCCACGCCCACTCGCCCGCCGAGGCGCTCCTGGAAAACATGCGCGCCGGTGGCGACAACGCCGGCCGCGGCGCCCTTATCGGCATGTGGCTCGGCGCCCTCCATGGCCTCGACGCCTTCCCCGTCGCCTGGTGCGCCAAGCTGCGCGCCGCGCCGCGCATTCAGATCATGGTGGACCTCATCGTGGCCAAGGCCACATGAGCCGGCCGACGATTTGCCTCGTCGGATCGCCAGCCACAACCCGCCTGGCCGCCGCGAGTGATGATGATCCCGACGCAGCGCACCGGCCGACCGACTCGACCCACCAAGCGAAGTCGCCGGCGTCGCCGAGCATCGGCCGCCGTCTTGCAGCACCCAGCCGAGGGCGCAAACGATACGGCTACTTGCCGAACACCTTCTTCACGTCGCCCACCTTCTGCTGGACCTTGCCGGCGGCCTTCTCGGCGGTGCCGCGATCCTGTAGTTCGGCATCGCCGGTAACCTTGCCAGCCACCTCTTTGACCTTGCCGGCGACTTGCTTGGCGGCGCCTGCGATTTTGTCGGAGCTACTTGAGTTCATAATGGAAGCATCGTCCCTGACAATGCCGCTGGCCGTCCGCTTCCCGAATCGCTTCCTCCCGGGGATTCCCGTGGCGGAATCGGAATTGCCCAACTCGACTTCCCCTGCCCGATGACGGGCCCAGGGGAAATCGGCGATTGGCAATCCCCTCCCTTCCGCTAGCCTGCCGCGACATCCTGACAGGGGAGCCGCCGCCGGCTGAGACCTCGCGCCAACGCGCGGGGAACCCTTCGCACCCGAGCGGGTAATTCCGAGCGGGAAGTCATCGGGCCGGCCGCGCGCTTTCTTGTCGTTTCCGCAAGAACCCCGTTTCGCTTCGTCGTCCCATGATCTCCTCGCCCGACACTTCTTCCCCCGCTCCCGGCGAATCCACGAACGGAATCCAGGGAGCCGCCGCGCTCGCCGCGCCGCACTCCTCCGACCTCCTGCCGAATTCGCGCAAGGTCTATGTCCCCGGCGCGCTTCATCCCGACGTGCGCGTGCCGCTGCGCGAGATCTCCCTCGCCCGCACCAAGCTCCCCGGCGGCGGCATCGAGACCAACGATCCCGTGCGCGTTTACGACACGAGTGGCCCATGGGGCGATCCCGACATCGCCTGCGACGTCCACCAGGGTCTGCCCGCCCTGCGCGCTTCCTGGATCGAGGCGCGCGGCGACACCGCCGAGCACGACGGCCGCGCCGTCCTGCCCGCCGACAACGGCTTCCTCTCCCCCGTCCATGCCCTCGCCGGCGCCGCGCGCCATCCGGGCGCCCTTTCCGCGCTCTCCTCGCCGCAGTCCGCCCACGGCCGCCGGCCGCGCCGCGCCTCCGCCGGCCATCCCGTCACGCAGCTCTGGTATGCGAGGCAGGGAACCGTCACGCCCGAGATGGAATTCATCGCCATCCGCGAAAACCTCGGCCGCCAGGCCGCCTTCGAGGCCACCGAAAACAAGGACGGCGCCCGCAACGTCCTCAACCAGCAGCACCCCGGCTCCGCCGAGTCCATGGGCCGCGAGCCGCGCGACTGGCAGCCGGGCGTCTTCCAGCAGTTCCCCCAGGCCATCCCGCGGCACATCACCCCCGAGTTCGTGCGGAGCGAGGTCGCCCGCGGCCGCGCCATCATCCCGGCCAACGTCAACCACCCCGAGCTCGAGCCGATGATCATCGGCCGCAACTTCCTGGTGAAGATCAACGCCAACATCGGCAACTCCGCCGTCGCCTCCTCCATTGAGGAAGAGGTCGAAAAGATGCGCTGGGCCACCAAGTGGGGCGCCGACACCGTGATGGACCTGTCCACCGGCAAGAACATCCACGCCACGCGCGAGTGGATCCTGCGCAACTCCCCCGTGCCCATCGGCACCGTCCCCATCTACCAGGCGCTCGAGAAGGTCGGCGGCCGCGCCGAGGAGCTCACATGGGAAATCTACCGCGACACCCTCATCGAGCAGGCCGAGCAGGGCGTCGATTACTTCACCGTCCACGCCGGCGTCCTCCTGCGCTTCATTCCCCTCACCGCGCGGCGCGCCACCGGCATCGTGAGCCGCGGCGGTTCTATCTTGGCCAAGTGGTGCCTCGCACACCACAAGGAAAATTTCCTCTACACCCATTGGGACGAGATCTGCGAGATCATGGCCGCCTACGACGTGAGCTTCTCCATCGGCGACGGCCTCCGCCCCGGCGCCGTGGCCGATGCCAACGACGCCGCCCAGTTCGGCGAACTCCAGGTCCAAGGCGAACTCACGACGCGCGCCTGGAAGCACGGCGTCCAGGTCATGAACGAGGGCCCCGGCCACGTGCCCATGCATCTCATCCACGAGAACATGGTCCGCCAACTCGAGTGGTGCCACGAGGCCCCCTTCTACACCCTCGGGCCACTCACCACCGACATCGCCCCCGGCTACGATCACCTCACCTCCGGCATCGGCGCCGCCATGATCGGCTGGTATGGCTGTGCCATGCTCTGCTACGTCACCCCCAAGGAGCACCTCGGCCTGCCCAACAAGAAGGACGTCAAGGACGGCGTCATCACCTACAAGATCGCCGCCCACGCCGCCGACCTCGCCAAGGGCCACCCCGGCGCCCAGCACCGCGACAATGCCGTTTCCAAGGCCCGCTTCGAGTTCCGCTGGGAAGACCAGTTCAACCTCGCGCTCGACCCCGAGACCGCCCGCGAGTTCCACGACGAGACCCTCCCCGCCGAGGGCGCCAAGAGCGCCCACTTCTGCTCCATGTGCGGCCCGCACTTCTGCTCCATGAAGATCACCGAGGACGTCCGCAAATACGCCGCCGAGCAAGGCATCGCCGACGAGGCCGCCCTCGCCAAGGGGATGGAGGAGAAGTCCAAGGAATTCGTCGAGGCCGGCTCCGAGGTTTACGCGAAGGTTTGATTGCCTTAACTAAATTCCTATGAGGTTTGCCACCGTAGTTGATCGCGATGAGGACGGCGTCTGGTTCGTCGAATGCCCGTCCATTCCCGGCTGCGTGAGCCAAGGCGAGACGAAGGAGGAAGCCTTGGCCAACATCCGGGAAGCCATCGCGCTTTGTCTGGAAGTCCGCGCCGAGCGTGGATGGCCGCTGACCATCGAAACGCAGCAAGTCGAAGTCGCCTTGTAATGCCGCAGCTTCCTATCCTGAGCGGTCGCGAAATGGTTCGCGTCCTCGAAGGACATGGCTGGGAGGTCGTCCGCCAGCGCGGCAGTCACATCATCATGGTGAAGGTGGGGTCACAGACCACCTTGTCGATCCCCGATCACAAGGAGGTCGCCAAGGGCACCATGAGGAGTCTGATCCGCTTGGCCGGCCTGACGGTTCAGGAATTCCTCGAATGATGCGCTACCAACTCGTCATCTCTTGGAGCAAAGCCGATGGCCGCTTCGTGGTCGAGATTCCCGAGTTGCCCGGCTGCATGACCGATGGCGCGACCCACGAGGAGGCCGTGGCAAACGCGCAGATCATTATCGGAGAGTGGATCGAGACCGCCCGCGAACTAGGGCGTCCCGTCCCTCAGCCGCGCGGAAGACTGGCCTACGCGTGACAACCGTCGCCATTCAGCGCTGGATCTTTTTTCGCATGAGCACCCTCACCGAGATCGAGGCCGCGGCCGAATCACTTTCCGACGAAGAGAAAGAGCAGCTGCTTCGGAAGCTGGCGATGGGGCTGAGGCAAAGGCGCGCCACGCCTGAGCCACGCATCTTCTCGCACGAGGAGATCGCGTCCATGATCGCCGAGGATGAGGCCGACGGGGAACGCTTCCTTCAGGGCCATTAAACCTTCTCCTCTATAGCAAAGTCGCGCTCACCTCCGGCGCGTCTCTCCACGCGGAGCGTGAAGCAGGGCGGCGATCCTGAAGCTTACGAGACGGGAGCGGTCCCGGTTTTGGATCCGAGGGGTTTTTCGTTACGTCAGCGCGTTGCTCGTCATGGCGCATTGCGTTTCCTCTGGCCTCTCCCATGCAAACCTTTGGCCTTCTCGCCCGCCGCCGCGCCACCGCCCTCGCCTTGTCGCTGGCCGGCTGCCTTCCTGCCCTCGCCCACGCCGGCGAATCGAAGCCCGCGTCCCGTTCCGTCCCGCCGACGCCAGCCAGCCCGACGTCGGGCGGCTCGGCCACCTTCACCGCGATCGGGTTTCTGCCCGGGGACAATTCCTCCGAGATCCGCGCCCTGAGCGCCGATGGCACCGTGGCGGTCGGCGCCAGCGGGGTCGGGCCGACCAACGGCCTTGAATACGGCCGCGTTGGCGTCAAATGGACCGCGGGCGGCGGGCTCGTCGCCCTGCCGGGCATTCCGGCCGACACGTCGCCCATCGGCACCGCGTTCATCACCGCGAGCGACATCTCGGCCGACGGCGCCTGGATCGCGTATCGCGCGCAGCCCGGCGGGAACCGGCGACGGGAGGCGGTCATCTGCAAGGGTGACCTTTCCCAGACGATCATCCTGGGACGGCTCCAGACCAACTCCGCTTCCGCGGCCAACCAGATCAGCGACGACGGCGCGGTCGCGTTTGGCTTCGGCAGCACCTCCACCGGCACGCACGCCTTCCGCTGGACGCAGGCCACCGGCATCCAGCAGCTGACCGAGCCGCCCCTCGACACCAGCGATCCCAACAACCAGCAGTCCCGCCAGACGATTCCGGCCGGCCGCGCGTGCTCCGCCGACGGCAGCGTGAGCGTCGGCTTCATCGAGACCGACAATTACAACGTGCCGGGCGACGTCTCCAGCCAGCTCAGCTTCCAGGCGTATCGCTGGACCGCGAGCACCGGCGCCATGCAAATGCTCGGCTATCTGCCCGGCGGCAACCGCAGCGCGGCCCTGGCGATCACGGCCGACGGCGCCACCGTGTTTGGCGTGAGCCGGTCCACCAATGCGCCGGGCAGCGGCCTCGACGCCAACGGCTTCTGGGACTACAGCGGCGAGCTGTTCGTCTGGCGCGCCAGCACGGGCGCGATGGCCCCGCTCGGCACGCCCGCGGGCTACAACGTTTTCACCAACTTCGCCGGCGCCAGCGCCGACGGCGCGCTCTTCGCGGTCGCCGCGAGCGATTCCACGCACGTCCGTCCCGATGCCTTCTTCGTGATCCGCACCGCCACCGGGGAGTCTTTCAACGCCTACGACCTCCTTGTCAGCGGCGGCGCGGGCGCGAGCGTCACCGGCTGGTCGGGATTCACGCCGCTGGGCATGTCCGACAACGGCGACGCGCTGTGCGGCAACGCGACCGATCCGGCCGGCAAGTTCGAGGGTTGGGTCGCCAATTTCACCCCGGGCTACCTCCGCACCGTGCAGGTCTTCGCTCCCCCCTCGGGCAGCCGCCCGGCGCCAAGCCAGGCTTCGACCATCGGGCAACCCGACAGCTACAGCCTCACCTCCGGCGCCTACATCGGCCGCGACGGCAGCTACTCCATCAACGGCCTGACGGTGGGCGACGGGTCGAACGCCGTTTCCCTCACCCTCAGCGGTAGCGCCACGCTGGCGAACAACGGCGCGGTCAGCGTCGGGTCCACCGGCTCGCTCAACCTGCTCGATGGCGCCACCGCCACCACGACCACCCTTACGCTGGGCGCGGGCTCCACCTTGGGCGTTGGCCTCACCCCGGCCGCCGAAACGTCCAACCGCCTCACGGTGACGGGGAGCGTCGTGCTCAGCGGCCAGCCCACGCTCAACCTCATCCTGAATTACACCCCGGCGCCGAACACCCAGTTCACCGTCCTCCGCTCCGCCTCGACGAGCGGCCAGTTCGCCGGCGTGGCCGAGGGGCAATTCATCACCCTCGGCTCGACCCGCCTGCGCGCCACCTATCATGGCGGCACGAGCGGCCAGGACTTCGTCGTCCGCGTGCTTCCCGCCGTGCGGGTGACCACCGTCGCCAGCCTGAGCAACCAGTTCGCGCTCAGCGGCACGGCGGAGCCGGGCGCGACGGTGAAGATCGAATCGACCTCCGATCTGACCCAAGGGTTCGCGACACTCACCACCGTCCCGGTGAACGCGCAGGGCGGCTTCACCTTCACCGATTCCAGCTCGGCCGGGGCGGGGCAACGATTCTACCGCGCCTCTTACGGGCAGTAGGTTCCTCGGGTGGGGCGGAGTCCGAGAATTTTTCGCTTCGCTCCCAACCACTTGCTGACTTCCGAGGCCGTGGGAAATCTTCTGGCCAAACCTCGCAGGCCGCTCCCCACCGAGATGCCGCAGACTGACCCCGCCATGCTGTGCTACGTAATGCCCAAGGAGCACCTGGGCCTGCCCAACAAGAAGGACGTCAAGGACGGCGTCATCACCTACAAGATCGCCGCCCACGCCGCCGACCTCGCCAAGGGCCACCCCGGCGCCCAGCACCGCGACAACGCCGTTTCCAAGGCCCGCTTCGAGTTCCGCTGGGAAGACCAGTTCAACCTCTCCCTCGACCCCGAGACCGCCCGCGAACCAAAGCGAAGCGGAGATGGCCGGACAAGCAGTTTTACCGGTATACTCCGGCAATTCCACGACAAGACTCTCCCCGCCGAAGGCGCCAAGAGCGCCCACTTCTGCTCCATGAAGATCACCGAGGACGTCCGCAGATACGCCGCCGAGCAGGGCATCGCCGACGAGGCCGCTCTCGCAAGGGGATGGAGGAGAAATCCAAGGAGTTCGTCGAGGCCGGCTCCGAGGTTTACGCGAAGGCGTGAGGTTTTCTTCTGTTCAGTCGGTGAACAATAAGGCAAAAGTGCTAACCCCATGTCGATCGTCTTCGCGAATGCACCCTTTTAAAGAGAAGAATGTCTGATGAGCCAATAGAAATAGTTCTCAAACGAGAACTGTTTAAGTGGCTTTCTACGACTCCGCCGGTCGACGGCACGCGGCGCGTAGAGAGTCCTGGTATTGCTTACTCTACCTCGACGAACCGGCGCAAAGAAAACCAGGATAGGGTGATTTACGCGCAGTTCTCGTCCCGCTATGAAGCTAATTGTTTTACACTCATGGCCGTCCTTGATGGTATTGGCGGGATGCTGGAAGGAGGTCGATGCGCCGAAATCGCCATTTCATCGATTCTATCCGATCTCGTATTTTTAAAGAGGAGTAAGAATCGGATTGCCCTTGTCGAAGCTTTATCGAGGGCAAATGCGGAAGTTTATCACTCTTATGGGGGGCGAGGAGGCGCAACGTTTGCTGGCGTCGTTATAGAACAGAATCGGATGCATTTCGTCAATATTGGCGATAGTCGCTCATACAGATATAGCTATAACCGCGGCCTTACACGGCATTCATCCGACGATCATTTGGGCGCACAACTCGGCAAGATTGCTGGGCTTGAGGATGTAATCTTAGCCCCTGAAATAGCAAACCGGCTTGGGCAGTATTTGGGAATGTTCGGACAGGTATACCCAAACGTGAATCATATCGAAGCTCGCCCGTTGCATAAAGGCGGGGAATATATTCTGCTGACTACCGATGGTGCAGATGCGGTCGGCTCAAGATTCATCTCCGATGCATTTAGTCAAAGCAACGATCCCAAGGCGATCGTGGATGCAATAGTTAAGCATGCATCGACGAAGGATTACGCCGATAACGCTACCGCCATCTGCGCGCAGACTGCGATCTTACTACACAACCGGGAAGGAACGCGTCCACTATTCGAGCATCTTAAGGTGTGGTCTTCTCAAGGCATTTTTCACATGATGCTTTCGGATGCCCTCACCAAAAGCGTGATCAAGACAAAAGGCGGACAGGAGATGAAACGGCCAAAAGTTCAGCGAAAGAAGCCAAAGAGCGCGAAGGTGACCTCAAAAGCGAGTTTGCTTACAGAACACCCCGCTAAAGCAGATACATCGAAATCGCGAAAGCCGGAGGTTATAATTCAACAGCTTTCGCTAGGAGAAGATAAGGCACATGAAACTACCGAGTAGATATACCCCAACGGGGCGCTTTTTTGGCGGTGGTCAAGGCGTTGTGACCGTTTGGAGAGACACCTCGCTAGATCGCGATGTCGCGGTCAAGGTTCTATCTACGCAAGGAATTGGTGGTTCGCTGCGTAATGAAGCAATGCTTCTCGGGAAAATAAAATCGAAGCATGTAGTCGAATTGCTCGATGTGGGAATCGAGCAAGCGTCCAAAAAAGAGTATATGATTATGGAATACGTTACCGGATCAGACCTGGATACGTATTCTCCAAAAGATGTCCGAGACTTGTATCTAACACTTTACCAAATCGTGGCTGGGGTGGCAGATATTCACACAGCTGAATGTATACACCGCGACCTCAAGCCGACTAATATCAAAAGAGACGATAGCGGAATTATCAAGATCATCGATTTCGGAATCGGCGTGGACGGCCGACAAGTCCAAACAGCCTCCGGACGCGGAACACCCGGATACCGCGGTCATGAGTTTTACAAGACTAACATTATTCTCTCAGCATCGACCGACATCTACGCTCTAGCTGTTCTAGCATATAAGTTTTGCTTTGGCGGACTTGATGCAGCGTTCTACGATGTTCCACCTACCTCGCCGCCTTCCTTCGCATCGGCCACACTTGGCCAGTCCAAGGAGAGGCTCGCTGCTGAAATCTCCTCGCTTTTGGATCAGTGCCTTGATAGCAATCCAGCCATTCGTCCTAGCGCAATCAAACTAAAGCGAACACTCGCAAAGCATATATCCCAAGGCGTCCATGTTGCGAATTTCGTTCACAACGGAAAGCCGTATTCGATCTCGCGAAGTTCCCCCTCGTATGGGATTTCATTCGCCAATTGCTCGTTCGAGATTTCTTATGATGGAATCGATTTCGTTCTTAAGAAAGTCTCCGGCGATATCTTCGTAAACGGCATACAAGTGGGCAGCGCAATGCCACTCTTTGAATCTTGCGTTATCACGATGGGTGCGGGCAGTGGCATAGATCGAGTATTCATACCGTTTAACGTCTCTCACCCCGAAGTAGTCCTATGAAAATCACTCGACCCCGACTGGAAGCGAGCACCATTCTCTCGGACCGATATCAGATCATCGACGAGTTAGGCGAGGGAGGAATGCAACAGGTTTTCCTAGCCAATGATAAATCTCTTGGAAAAAAGGTTGCCCTAAAAGTTCCAATTAGCGCTTCCGCGACGAAGCGCTTTGAGCGCAGTGCTCGATTCAGCGCCCGCATCTCTCATCCCAACGTTGCAAAGACTCTCGACTACATGTCAGTGGGCGAGCTGGAGTTTCTTGTCGAAGAATTTATACCTGGCACCAATCTACAACAGAGACTTGATGAAGGCAGTATCCTAGACCCGCATTTAGTCGCACACATTATGCATCATGTGGCAAAGGCTGTGTCAGCCATGAATGCATGCAATATCATCCATCGCGATTTGAAACCAAGCAATATCATGGTCTCTGGAGATCTGGGCATGCTTGACGTTAAAATTACCGATTTCGGCGTAGCTACTATGGCCGAGACCGAGATTGAGGAGGCAGTGAACGGGGGCTCTGACTCCATCGCCGCATCGAAGACCGTGGTAGGCGCGTTAGCCTTTATGGCGCCTCAACTTATAATCAAGAATAGCGATGGTGCCGCACGCGCCAAGTGTGACGTATGGTCCATTGGCGCCTTGCTATACTACCTACTTTTTAGGGAGTATCCCTTCGGGGACGGCCTCGCAGCAATCCCTAATATATTAACCGGAAAATATCGCAATCGATCGAAAGAAGTTGAGGGTTCCAAGATTCAGTTTCGCGATTTGTTTCGTCAGCTTTGGGAACTTGCCAGGCGTTGTTTGACTGTTGCGGTTGAGAACCGACCTTCTGCAGATGAAATCGCAGAGGCCTTTTCGCAAATTTCTTACGCTGTGCAGCCACGTTTCGCTGGGCGAATCAAATATATTCATCCTCAGGCCAAAAGTTGGGGGTTTATAAGTCCGGAAGGTGGTGGGGAAGACATTTTCTTCCACTTCGACAGTTTTTATGGCGATAAGCCTGTGACTAATCCCGCGCTCAATATGCGTGTTTCATACGCTGAGTTTGCGGGCGTGCCTAAATCTCGTGCTTTCCCTGTTGTGCTAGCCGCCATACGTTGATAATTCAGAAGATTGAAAGGATGGACGCTTACACGCTCAGTCCAAGTGATCCCATAATTGTCGCCCGAGCGGTCTTTGACGCTTACGTCCAGAAGGACCGCGCGGCCATCGGGCGCCTAATCGCCGAGGACTTCCACTTCACCAGCCCGCTCGACAACCGGCTGGACCGGGCGGCCTACCTGGAGATTTGCTGGCCGAACAGCGAGACGGTCAAGGGCTTCGAGTTCATCCACCTGGTTCCCGAGGGCGACCGGGTGTTTGTCACCTACGAGGGCGAGAGCACGGACGGCCGCAAGAATCGCAACACGGAGATCCTCACGGTGCGCGACGGCAAGCTCGTCGAGGTGGAGGTGTATTTCGGCTGGTCGATCCCGCACGAGGCCAAGCCCGGCACCCACCTGGACGAGCCCTCCGATTAATCGGCCTCGGCCCCGCTTGAGGCAAGCGGGGCAACAACGGCCAATCCACCGATCTTTACGCTTCAGCGGGTCTCGTGCGGGCGGTCGGCTGGCGGCCCTCCCTTTCTGGAAGAAGCCCTCGGGAGCCGCGATCTCAGCATCCGAAGACCAATTTCCGGCCTGCGAAGGTCGAAATCAGGTCTGCGCAGAGCTTTTTGCGGCCTGCGCAGGGCATTTTTCAGCCTGCGCAGGGCGTATTTTGCTCTGCGCAGAGCACTTTTAAGCCTGCGCAGACCATTTTCCGGCCTGCACAGGCCTGATTTTGCTCTGCGCAGACCATTTTTTGCCCTGCGCAGAGCGTTTTCCAGCCTTCGCAGGGCATTTTCTGGTCTTCGCTGGCTACTTTTTGCCCAGCGCAGGGCCGTTTTCAGCCTCCGCTTACCAGAAGCCGGGCGGCACCAGGAGTATTGCCGCCTGGGGGCCAGGGACCGCGGCGAACCGCACTCGGCCGCCCGCGCAAAAAATCTTCCGAAAATCGGCAAAAAGTCGGAAACGGTGACCGATCCTGTCACCGTTTGGGTGGGATCTTGCGCGCGTTGCCTCTTCTGGGGGCGACGCCTTCCAGGTCCGCGGTCGCCGCGGCGCGGGCCAGGGGGCATCCACAAACCAAGCCAGGCCGCGGCTTTCCCCAAACCGAGATGAAGACGAACAACAAGACCCGGGCGCGCACCAGCCACACGCCCATCACCCCCACCACCGAGCAATGGCACGCGGCGGACACCGCCTTGCAAGCGTTGCGCACCGCGTTTGGCCCGCTGACCCAGCCCCTGGGCGGCGACGAGCGCCGCCGGTTGCTCGGCGTGGCCGCGGGCAACGAGCCCTTCGTGGCCGACTACGTGGCCATGCTCCAGGCGCGGCCCGACCTGATCCCCACCGTGCTGCGCCCGGCCGACACGCTGCGCGACTGGCAAACGCGCGCCGACCTCCTCGAACGCCAGCTCGTGCTCGCCCAGCTCAGCCAGGAAGTGGCCGACACGTTGGCCGGCCTGGAAGGCGACTGCTACGCGGCGGCCCTCTCCGGCTACCGCATGCTGGCGCGCGACGGGTCGCATCCTGGCCTGGAGGCCGCGGTGGCACCGCTGCGCGAGCATGTGGCGCTGCGCCTGGAGCGCCGCCGTCGCACGCGCGCCCTCAAGCTCGCGGCTGCCGGCACCCCTGCGCCGGACCACCGGAGGGCGCGGCGGGGAGCGGCGTCACGTTCGCGGGCG
>CALMOL010000162.1 GCA_937871685.1 uncultured Verrucomicrobiota bacterium | reverse complement strand
CGCCGCGCCCCCCCCCGCGGCCGTCCCCCACGCCCGGCCCGGCCGCCCCCCCGGCGGCCGAGCCCGCTCCGCCCGGCGGCCCCGGGGCCCGGCGCGACCGCCGCCGCCGCCGCCGTCGCCGCCGGCGGGATCGCCACGCGCCGGCTGGCCCGGCGGTCCTGGCCATCGTCCACGGGCCGGTGGTGCTCCGGCCGCCGCCGTCCGTCGCGCCGATGCTGACGCTCCCCGCCGCCGACGGCCTTCAGGAGAAACTGCGCGCGCTCATTCTCCTCGCCAAGGAGCAAGGCCATCTCACCTTCGACGACCTCAACGAATCACTCGCCGCCGCCACCGTGGACCCGGAGGCGCTGGACGAGATGATCTCCCGCCTGCGCGGCATGGAGATCGAAATCATCCACGCGTCCGACGTGGACCGGATCAAGGATCACCCGAAGCCGGAGGAAGAGGCCGACGACGAGGACGATGACGACCCGGACGAGCGCGAGGAACGTCCCGATGTGCTGGACGACCCGGTGCGCCAGTATCTCAAGCAAATGGGGCAAGTCCCCCTGCTCACGCGCGAGCAAGAGGTGCAGCTTTCCCAGCGCATCGAGCGCGCCGAGGGAATGGTGCGCCGGCTTCTGGCGCGCTTCGGGTTCACCGCCGAGGCGCATCTCGATCTCGCGCGGCGGCTCCTGGATGGCCGCGAGCGCTTCGATCGCGTGGTGCAGGACAAGAAGGTTCCCTCCCGCGCGCGCTTCCTGCGCGGCATGACCGATCTGCTCCCCCACATCGAACGCCAGGCGGCCAAGGCGACCGCGGCCTATGCGACGCAGGCCCGCGCGCGTTCCACCCGGCGGGCGCGGGCGCTGGCCGGGCGGCGCCTGGAGGCCGCGCTCGTGGAGCTATCCGCGCTCTACGACCGCTTCCACGTCAAGCCGCGCCTCGTGGAGGAGTTCGCCCTGCTGGCCGACGAGCGCGCGCGAGCCCTGGCGCAGGCCGAGGCCGAGCTGGCGCGGCCCGACCTGAACGGTGAGCGTCCCCGCCTGCTCGCGCGTCGCCGTGCGCTGGCCGCGGAGGCCTGGATGCCCGCCGAAACTTTCCGCGCCGCCTACCGCGAGCTGAAGGACTGGCAGCACGAGTCCACGCGCGCCAAGACGGACATGGTGGAGGCCAACCTCCGTCTCGTCATCGCCATCGCCAAGCGCTACACGAATCGCGGCCTGTCTTTCCTCGACCTCATCCAGGAAGGCAACGTGGGCCTGATGAAGGCGGTAGAGAAGTTCGAGTATCGCCGTGGCTTCAAGTTCTCCACCTACGCGACCTGGTGGATCAAGCAGGCGATCACCCGCTCCATCGCCGACCAGGCGCGCACGATCCGCATCCCGGTCCACATGATCGAGACGATCAACAAGCTGATGCGCGTGCAGAAGCAGCTCTTCCAAGAGCTGGGCCGCGAGCCCACGCCCGAGGAGGTGGCCGAGGAAATCCACCTGCCCGTGGCTCGCGTGCGCACCGTGCTGCGGATGGCCCAGCAGCCGGTGTCGCTCCAGGCGCCGGTGGGCGACAGCGAGGATGCCAGCGTGGGCGACTTCATCCCCGACCCCAACGCGCTGGATCCCTCCGAGAGCACCGCCGCCGTGATCCTCAAGACGAAGATCCGCGAGGTGCTCCACACGCTCAACGAACGCGAGCGCCAAGTCATCGAGCAGCGCTTTGGCCTGCTCGACGGCTACTCCCGCACGCTGGAGGAGGTGGGGAAACAATTCCGTGTGACGCGCGAGCGCATCCGCCAGATCGAGGCGAAGGCGCTGCGCAAAATGCGCCATCCGACGCGCCTCCGGCATCTCGAAGGCTACGCGGAGGCCGTGGTGGAAGCCTGAGGGCATGAGGTGGATGGCGCGCTCCGTCGCGCCATTGGTGGGAGCAGGGCCACCAGGAGCGTTTTCGACCCAGGTTGTCGCACTTGGCCGGACCGCTCCCGCCAGGGCCCCGCGTTTGGCAGGGCGGGTCCCCTGCCCCCCCTCCGCCCCACGCCGCGGCCGGGGCCGCGAACGCTGGGACAGGCCACCGCACCCAAAAACGTCTCCGGCCTTCCGCAAGCCGCCGCCCGCAGGCGCGACAACGCAGATCAAAAATGCTCTAGCTTTCTGACTGTTCGATTTGGTCGGGCCGCCCTTGCCGCCACCAAGGGCGCGATGGAGCGCGCCATCCACCTTGGCAGGCTCCAGGCGTGCTCGCAGTCTCAGCTTTCCTCCCCGCCGAATCGCCTGATGATTTCCCATGAATCCACCGACCTTCGCCCTGCTCGACTACGGCTCCGGCAACTTGCGCTCGGTGGCTAAGGCGCTGGAGGCGGTCGGCGCGCGCGTCATCGCGGTGGACTCCCCCGCGGCGCTGGCCGCCGACGAGCCGGCTGCGCTGGTGCTGCCAGGCGTCGGGGCATTCGGCGACTGCACGGAGCAGTTGCGCGCCCGCGACTTGTGGGAACCGGTCGCCGACTGGCTGCGTGACGGCCGGCCTTTCCTTGGCCTCTGCCTTGGCCTCCAGATGCTCTTCGAGACCTCCGAGGAGTCGCCGGGCGCGCGAGGGTTCGGCCGCTTCCGCGGAGCCGTCCGACGCTTCACCGCGTCCGGGGTGAAGGTTCCGCACATCGGGTGGAACTCGCTTCGCTTCGCTGATCCGGCTGACCCCGCCTGGGCCGGCCTCGGCGCGGAGCCGCCGGTGTATTTCGTCCATTCCTTCCGGGCCGAGACGGTGGACGACGAGGACATGGCCGCGACGTGCGACTACGGCGGCCCCTTCTGCGCCGCCGTGCGCGCCCCGGGGCCGTTGCTCGCCGTGCAATTCCATCCTGAGAAAAGCCAGCGCGTCGGGTTGGCCATGCTGCGAAACTTCGTCGGACTCGCCTCATCGCCCGCGCTGGCCGCGGCGGACGCGTGACGCGCAAAAATACGTATTTCTCCTATCTGCCCGCGCGCACGGCGGCATCCGTGCTCTCTGCCCAGCGGTTGTCCCGCCCGTCAACCGCGCCTTCCCAGTGCTCCTCTTCCCCGCCATCGACCTCATGTCCGGCCGCGCCGTCCGCCTGCGCCAAGGGAGGGTCGAAGAGCGCACCGAGTTTCCCGAGCCACCCGAGTGGTGGGCCGCGCGGTGGGACCAGGACGGGGCCGACTGGCTCCACGTCGTGGACCTCGACGCCGCCTTCTCCGGCCGGCCGGAAAACCACGCCGCCGTGCGCGCCATCGTGGCAGCCGTGCGCGCGCCGGTGCAGCTCGGCGGCGGGATGCGCACGCGCGAGGACATCGTCGCGGCCTTCGAGATTGGCGTGGCGCGAGTCATCCTGGGCACGCGCGCGGCCGAGTCGCTCGGCTTCGTGGCCGAGGCCGTGCGGGAGTTTGGCGCGGGGCGGATCGCCGTGGGCATCGACGCCAAGGACGGCTTCGTCGCCGTGAAGGGTTGGACGGAATCCTCCCCCCGGCGCGCGCTCGACCTCGCCCGCCAAGCCGCCATGCTCGGCGTGGGCGCGATCATTTACACCGACATCGCCACGGACGGTATGATGCGCGGCCCAAACCTCCCTGCGCTCGAAGCCCTCCTCTCCGAGGTGGACGTGCCCGTGATCGCCTCCGGGGGCGTTTCTTCCCACGACGACTTGCGCGCCCTCGCCGCGCGCCGCCGGCTCCACGGCGCCATCATCGGGCGCGCGCTCTACGACGGCATGGTCTCTCTCGCCGGCTACCGCGCGAGCAGTGGTTTCGGCAGCTGATTCATTGCCTCGGCGAGCAGGCGAGGGGAATCGGTTTGAACCCGCTTGGCTTCCCGCAAGCGGGCTGCCACCCTGCCGAGTCGCATGGGGTTGCCCCCCGGCCCGTCTTCGACGAGCCCTTCGGGTTGCCGCGCCGCCCGGACGGTGCCTTTGGATGCTCGGTGCCGGCAGCACGGGAATGCCCTGCGAGGCACGGGTCACGCGGCCCCGCCTCGCCTGATGGCGGCCCGACACCAGCTGCCGGGGGCGCTCCGGTTGACCGGGAGGCCAACTCCGCCCCGCCCGCTGTCGCCTCCTTCTGCGAGAAGGACGGTGGCGAATGCGGGGTGGGGTAATTTTTGTCGAAAATTGGCTTTCCCTCCTTTCCCTCGCTCGCCACTCTCGCATCCGGCATGGCCTCGCATCCCCGGAACAAGCGTTATGAGCACTACGAAATCCTCCGGCACCCGGATGGCTCGCGGTGGCTGCTCGGCCGCGGCGGGATGGGCGAGACTTACAAGGCCTTCGACACGCGGCTGAAGATCTCGGTCGTCCTGAAGCTCATCCGGCCCGAGCAACTCAGCGACGATCACACCCGCGCCATCTTTCTGCGCGAGGCGCGCGCCGCGGCGCGCGTGTGGCACCCGAACGTGGCGCGCGTGCTGCAGCTCCACGACAAGGATCCCTTCTTCTACACGATGGAGTTTGTGGACGGGATGCCGCTGGAGGCCCACGTGCGCTCGCGCGGCGGTCGCCTGCCGGTGGCGGAAGCGCTCGGGCTGGTGGACCAGGTGGCCGCGGCACTCAGCGCGATGGGCCGCGAGAAGATCATCCACCGCGACCTGAAGCCGTCCAACCTCATGCTCATCCCGGACCCGGATCGGCCCGGGGAGGTGATTCTCAAGGTCATCGACTTTGGCCTCGCCAAGGGCATTCGCGTGGAGGGCGAGAAGCCGTCCGGCACGCTGGACGCGAGCATGACGCTGCCCGGTTACTTCGCCGGCACGCCGCATTACGCCTCGCCCGAGCAGTGCACGGGCCGCCGGGACATCGACGGGCGCACGGACCTTTATTCGCTGGGGGTGGTGCTGTGGGAAATGCTCGTGTCCGGCTGTCCCTTCGACGGCGAGCCGACCGAAATCATCGGCAAGCATCTCTATGTGGCGCCGCCGTGGGAGAAGCTGACCGATCAGCCGGAATCGGTGCTGGCCCTCCTCCGCCGCTTGCTGGCCAAGCGGCCGGAAGACCGTCCGGCCAATGCGGCGGAGCTGCGCGCGGAGATTGCCGCGATCTTGCGCGAGCTCGCGCCCTTGCCGAAGCCGCACTCCTCGCCCGCGGCGAGCGCGGGCGAGTCGATCCACGCCGGCGCGATGCTGGGCGGGCGCTACATGCTGGACGATGACTTGGGCGACGGGGACGGCGGACGGCTGTTTCTCGCGCTGGACTTCCGCGGCGGCGACCGGCGGGTAGCGCTCAAGCTGATGATCCCGGAGCTGGTGGCCGACGCGAAGTTCATGGAGCGGCTGGACGCGCAGATCGCTGCGGTGCGCGGATCGGCGCACCCGCAGATGCTCGCGCCGCTCACGGATATCACGCGGTCCGGCCCGGGTGCGTATTGGGTGCGCGAGTGGGCGGAGGGGATCTCGCTGCTGGAGCTGGTGCGCGCGCGAAACGGCGCGCTCGGCGCGGACGAGACGCTGCGATTGTTCGACGGCCTGGCGGAGACGATCGATTTCGCCGCAGAGAAGGGCCTGTCGATGGCGCAGCCCCTCCTGCGCAAGCTTTTCGTCTCATCGACGCCGGAGAATCAGGGCAAGGACAACTGGGAGCTTCTTCGGGCTCGCCCGGTGACCCAGTGGCCGCCCTTCCGCCTGCGGTGGAACACGGTGAGCTTTCGCTCCGCCGGCGGCGCGCGCCCGGATGGGCTGACGATGGCGACGGAGACCGCGCTATCCGTCACGGATGATCCGGTGGCGGTGCTGGGCTTCCTCGTGCGGGAGGTGCTGGGAGGCGATCCGAAGAACGCTGGGCCGCTCACCACGCTGCGCGCGGAGGCGAACGCGATCCTGGCCCGCGCGATCGAGCCGGGCGGGGGGCGCGGGGTGTTCCCGACGGCGCGGGCGTTTTGGGGGGAGCTTCGCGCCGCCGTGGGGACCACGCG
>CALMOL010000161.1 GCA_937871685.1 uncultured Verrucomicrobiota bacterium | reverse complement strand
CCTCGCCGCCGTCCCGGCCGCGGGGCAGACCTACAATTGGATCGGCGGCCAAGGCTCGCCGGCCAACGACAACTGGAGCACCCCGGCCAACTGGTCGCCGCTGGGTCCGCCCGTGCCTGGAAGCAGCGTGATCATCGACCGCACCAACCTCCCGCTCGCCACCGGACCGATCGTGGATGTGGACGTCTCCATCGCCTCGCTCATCGCCCGCAACGGCGGCTTCTTCGGCGGTTATGAATCCCAAAACGTCCACGCCCTCAATGTGACCGGCAGCACCACGCTCGGGCCGAACTCCGGCCTCATCTCCTGCTCGGAGGGCTGCACCTACACGCTCGGCACTTTCCTCAACCAGAGCAACGCCACGCTCCTCTACGGGGCGACGCTCGGCGCCGGCAACAACATCTTCGACGGGCCTGGCGGCCCGGCCATCATCCAGTGGCGCGGAGCCAACATCGTGCGCAACGAGGCCGGCATCGGCCTCAACCCCAACGCCGTGCTGCGCGACCAGGATTCTCACCTGGACGCGCTGCGCTCCTTCGCGCAGAACGCCGGTGTCTTCGGGGTGGGCGGCCACACCTACGTGACGCCCGGGGCATTCACGAACTACGGCATCGTCCAGGTCGTGATCAATGCCAACCAGCGGCCCTTTTCCCGCATGGTGGTCAACGGGAACTTCGTCAACTTCGACGCCGGCTCCGGCGTGCTCAACGGCGGCGCCATCGAGGTGAAGGGCCGCTACGGCGGGCGCGCCGAGTTCGCCTTCCCAGGCGCGGACATTCGCACGCTCGCCCCCGGCACCGCGATCCGGCTCGAGGGCGACGCCGCCGTTCTCGACTCCGTCACCGGCGCGAACGGCCTGCGCAACCTCGGCAACCTCGGCGGCGAGTTTTCCGTGGCGAATGCCCTGGGCCTCACGCCCACCAACGGCGTGCTCCAGCACACCAACGGCACGCTCAGCGTGCTCACCAACGGCATCCTCACCGTGACCGGCGACTTCCAGCAATACACCGCCGCCAACGTGACCGTCGGCCGCGCCAACGCTGGCGCCGCCCGCCTCGTCATCACTGGAAACGCCGCCGTGATGGGAAAATTCCGCCTCGATGGCGGCGGCGACGCCGGCGCGAGCGACACGTTCTTCCAGGCCGGGAAGATCGACTTCGGACCGGGCGCCATCCTCGGCGGCTCGGGCACGATCCGCGTCGTTCCGGTCTCCGATCCCAATGATGGCGTCTTCGTCGATGGTGGGATCGTCCCCGGCCTCCTGCCCACGGTCCCATTCCCGCGGCCGGCCCCGCCGGCCAAAGCGCAGGCGGCTGCGCCCGCGGTGCCGCCGCGGAAGTTCGCGCCGCTGCCCGGTGGGTTTCCCGCGCCGGAAGAGGCGCCCGAGGCCATCGCCGCCACTGCCGTGGTGCCTGGGCGGCTGCGGATGGAAGGCATCGTCACGCTTTCGGGATCGGCCAAGCTCATGATCGGCCTCGCGGGCCTGGGCGCGGGCGTCGGGCACTCGGTCCTCGTGCAATCCGGAGCAGGCGGGCTCCAGCTCGCCGGTCAGTTGTCGGTCACGCTCGACGCCGGCTACACGCCCTTTCCCTCGGATCAATTCGAGATCGTCACGAGCGACGGTCTCGGCGGGGAGTTTGGCAACGTCCGCAATGGCCAGCGGATCGTCACCGCCGACGGCCGCGGCTCGTTCCGCGTCCTCTACCTCTACGGGATGGACGGCAACAAGGTGATGCTCACCGACTTTGAGCTGAGCACCGTCACCGTCTTCACCGCGGGGGATGCTGAGTCCACGAACACCTGGAACAAGCCGCTCAACTGGAGCAACGGCGTCCCCGGCGCCGTCGTCTCGAAGGTCGTGCTCCCCTTCGGTTTCTACACGACCGCGGCGGAGAACTATCTCGGACTCGACACCTTCGTCCTCCGCGCCCGCAGCTCCCACATGATGCAAGGGGGCACGAAGCTCGAATTCCTCGGCGGCGTGACCATCGAATCGGACTCGACCGGCGGCACGAGCCTCGATTACGCCGGCCCCGGCCCCGCCGTGCTGGCGACGAGCTTGATTTCCGTGCGCCCGTCCGAAGGCGTCGGCCAGACGAGCTTCGCCGGCTACATCGTGCCCGGCATCCGCATCATCCAGCCGGGCACCGCGCCCGCGCCCTTCACCCTGCTGGTCCCGGCGCGCGGCTACGTCCCCATCGGGGCCGACCTCACGCCATTCCGCGGCTCGACGCTCACCGTCGAGGCGCAGGCCGATCCCTCGACGATCAGCGGCAGCTTCGTTCTGCTCGCGGGCGCCATCGGCGAGGCGATCCCCAGCCCGGCGTCGCCCACCGGCGCGGCCGTGGTGATCCAGGGCGGGGGCGGACTCGTGGAGGTGACCGGCGCCAACACCTACACCGGCGGCACCGTCGTGCGGGACAGCGTCCTCAACCTCGGCGGCGGCGACTTCAACGTTTCCGGCGGCCTCTACGCGGACAATCTCACGGGCTCCGCCACCGGCACCGGGCTGGTGACGGTCACCTCCACCGCCGGCACCAGCTCGAACCGCGACAACCGCGGCGTCCTCGCGGGCAACGGGCGCATCGCCGGCAACGTCGTCATCGCCGGCAGCTATTTCATGCCGGGCAACGCGATCAACGCTGACACGCCGGTCGGCACGATCACGCTGGGCGGCAATCTCACGCTCACGAGCGGCCCCGGCTTCTCCGGCCCTCGGCCGACGAGCCTGCAGGTTGAGCTCGACCCGCGGAATCCCAGCCCCGCCCTGCGCCAGGACGTGATCCAGCTCACCTCGCCGGCCGCGCAGGTCAATCTTGCGGCCGTCAGCCTCGCCGTCGGGCTCTTGAGCCCGCCCACGCCTGGGCAAGTCTTCCGCATCATCACCGCCCCGAACGCGGGCAACGCCGTCAGCGGCACCTTCGCCGGCCAGCCCCAGGGGAGCACGGTCATCGCGCCGTATGGGCCGCTCTCGTTCGCCTTCCAGGTCTCCTACGGGGCGAACTTCGTGCAGCTCGCGCACCTGAATCCGCCGCCCACGAGCTTCTATTACGCGCAAAGCTTCTACTTCACGCTCAATGAGTTGTTCGATCCGGCCATCTCCGGCCCGTTCGCGGATTACCAGGGCAACGGCGTGCCCAACGTCCTCGCCTACGCCCTCGGGGCCGATCCGAGGCACTTCGCGTTCAATCGCCTCCCGCGCGCTTCCACGCGCAACGTGGCCGGCACGCCGTATTCCGTGATCGAGATCCGCCGCGCGACCCCCCTGCGCCCTGACCTCCAATACTTCGTCGCCGAATCGACCAGCCTCGCCACGGGCTTCGGCACGCCCTTCGACATCGACGCTGCCGCCAACGCCGCCCGCATCGTCTCGCGCACGTACAACGCCGACGGCACCGAGACGATCGTGATCCGCGCTTCCGCGCCGGTCTCCGCCAGCTCCCACCGCTTCCTGCGCTTCTCGCTGAACTACACGCCGTGAGCCCTCGCGACCCCCGGTTGGAAAATCTTTTCCCCGCCATGTCCGTTTTGGCCGGGGCGCCCCGCATGAGCAGCCAAGGACCCATCCGGTCTCGCCCATGAAACACCACTTCTCCTCCCTCGCCGCCCTCCTCCTGGCCGCCGCGCCGCTCACCGCCCAGACGTGGGATCCCAAGGCCAACGGCCAGACCATGCTCACGCCGACGTGCTCCGGCCCGGGCGCGCCCTTCAACTTCCCGAACAACTCCTTTTGGAGCCAGCAGGAGGTCGTCGGCACCTACCAGTGCGGCAACCCGCCGACCACGTTCTCCTACACGGCGCAGCCCTCCAATTGGTCTTCGCCGCAGTTTCCCAACGGCCCCGGCGCGACCGTGACCATCAACGGCCCGCGGGACTGCATTTCCGACGTGGACGTGCTCGTGAACTCCCTGACGATCGGGCCCAACGGCGGGCTCGTCATGACGAACCAGGGCCGCATCACCGGCCAGCGCCTGATCGTGCAGCGCGACACGCAGATCGGCTACTCCGCCATCCGGGGGGGCTTCAAGGCTGACCTTTTCGTGACCGCCCAGCTGGCCAAGACCAACGGCACCGGCGCGCTCACCTTCGCGCCCGAGGTGGGCGTGAACATCGACCACGCCGCGATCAACATCACCTCCGGCCGCATCGTCCTGCCCGGCCGCGGCCTCATCGACGGCGCCAACATCGTGCTCGGCGACAACACGCTGCTCGACCTCACCGGCGGCGGCGTGGACCTCTCCCTGGGCGGTGCAATCACCGGCACGGGCACGGGCACGGTGCTCCTTCAGAACGGCGTCATTTACACGTCGCCGTTCAACGCCGGCGGCAGCGTGCGCACCCCGCTCACCCTGAACTTCCCCGGCGCCATGTTCCAGTGGACCGGCGGCCAGCTCGGCACCGGCACCTCGGGCTCCGCTCCCTTCTCAAACATCGGCACGATCAACGTCACCGGCCCGGCCACCAAGGCGCTGCTCCAGCAACTGGCGAACTCGGGCACCATCAATTTCTCCGGCGGCGCTCTTTTCTTGGACCAAGGAACGATCACCGACAACCAGGCGGGCGGCACGCTCGACTTCCGCGGCGACTACGCCCTGCGCCAGGGCCAGCAACGCGGCGGCGCCTACCCGATCATCATCAACCGCGGCCTCCTCGTGAAGTCGGCCGGGAGCGGCGACCTGAAGATGGACGAGTTCGTGGGCTTCTCGAATCGCGGCGGCACCGTGCGGGCTGACGCCGGGACGATCCGGTTCGGCCCGGCTTTCAATCGCGACGGCGGCACGTTCATCGCCGCGGCCGGCGCGCTCATCGACCTGACCGGCGGATTCTCTACCGGGGGTAACCTGGCTGGGTTCTCTGGCACCTACACCGGCTCTGGCGCCGGCACCGTGAGCATCGCGGGCGGCGTCTTCAACACCGGCGGGCAGGATGACGCTGGCAACTTTCTACCCGGCGCGACGCTCAATTTTCCGGGCAACCTCTTCCAGTGGACCGGCGGACTCATCCAAAGCGGCCGCGCCACCACGCTCATCAACAGCGGCGTGATGAACCTGTCCGGCGCAGACACGAAGTCGATGTATCAGGTCATGCTCACCAACAACGGCACCATGAACCTCCGCGGCACCGGCGAGTTTTATTCCGACCGCACCATCATCACCAACTCTGCCGGCGCCCTCATCGACATCCAGTCCGACCTGACGATCACCTCCTTCGCCGGCAACAACCCGACCGGCATCACCAACCTCGGCACCTTCCGCAAGTCGGCCGGGAGCGGCACCACCGCCGTCAACGCGGACAACGGCTTCGGGAACTCCGGCCGGGTGGAGGCCCTGAGCGGGCGGCTGGCCTTCAAGTATTTCACGCAGAGCGGCGGCGTCCTCCAGCTCGCGAACGGAGGCTCAGTCTCGGTGACCGGCGGCCAGAACATCCAGTTTTCCGGCGGAGCGATCACGGGCACCGGCACCATCGCCGGCAACGTGGTGAATTCCGGCGCGCTCACCGTCGGCTCCGCCGACAACGCCGCCTCGGCGATCTCCATCGCCGGCAACTTCACGAACAATTCCAACGCCACGCTCACCGCGAACATCGGCGGCATCGGCGCGGGCGCCTTCGGGATGCTCACCGTCTCCGGCGCCGCCTCGCTCAACGGCGCGCTCACGCTCAACCTCGTCAACGGCTTCAAGCTGCGCGCGGGCGACACCTTCCGCGTGATCTCGGCCGCCTCGGCCACCGGCGCCTTTTCCGCGGTCAATTTCCCGGCGGGCGTCACCGGCACCGTCGCCGCCAGCGGCGGCAACGTCACCGTCACCATCACCGGCGCGCCGCCGGCCGCCTCGCTCATCAACATCTCCACCCGCGCCCGCATCGAGACGGGCGACAACGTGCTCATCGGCGGCTTCGTCATCGCCGGCAGCGTGCCCAAGCGCGTGGTCATCCGGGCGCTCGGGCCGTCCCTGGCCGCCAGCGTGCCCAACGTCTTGTCGAACCCCCAGATCACCATCTTCAACGGCCAGAACCAGCCCATCGCCTCCAACGACAACTGGCGCTCCTCCCAGCAGGCCGAGATCCTGGCCACCAACCGCCAGCCGACCGATGACCGCGAGGCGGCCGTGATCCTCACGCTCAATCCGGGCGGCTACACCGCCATCGTTTCCGGCGTGGGCGGGGAGATGGGCGTGGGCCTGATCGAGGTCTATGACCTCGACCCGGCGGGAAGGGAAACGGCTCGCCCGATCAACGTGTCCACCCGCGCCCGCGTGCTCACCGGGGACAACGTGCTCATCGGCGGCTTCGTGGTCGGCGGCACGCGCCCGCGCAAGGTCATCATCCGCGCCATTGCCCCCTCGCTGGCGGCCGTCGGCGTTCAAGGCACGCTCCCCGATCCGGCGCTGACGATCTTCAACGGCCAGAACCAACCCGTCGCGAGCAACGACGACTGGCGCTCCAGCCCCGCCGCCGCCGAAATCACGGCGCTCAACCGCCAGCCCACCGACGACCGTGAGAGCGCCCTCATCCTCACGCTCGACCCCGGCGGCTACACCGCCATCGTTTCCGGCAAGGGCGGCCAGACCGGCGTGGCGCTCGTCGAGGTTTATGACCTCGAGTGAGGCTCGGAACGGGAAGGTAGCCCTCAATTCCACCCCGTGGCGGGCGTGCCCTGAAGAAGGCGCGCTCGTCGGGGGGTCCGCGTGAGGAGGTCAAGGGTGCGCCCCGTCGTGCGCTTGACCTCATGAGGTCAAGCGCATGGGTCCAAGGGGTCAGGCGCTTGGCAGGGATGCTTCATTCGCAGGGCTACCTCGGGTCATGCGCCTGGTTTTGGAGGTCATTCGAATGCCCCGGTCGGCCATGCGCATGGCTCCCGATGGCCCTGCGCAAGACCAAACCCGGCATGCGCATGACCCCCACCGGGCATTCGCATGGCACGTCATGGCAGGCGCCTGCCCCGCAGCGCCATGCGCATGACCTCCGGGGTCATGCGCATGGCATCCCGCCGTCATGCGCATGGCTTCAAGCGGCAGGCGGCTGCCGTTGCGGGTCAGGCGCATGGCTCGAAATGCCAGGCTCATGACCGACTCCTGCCCTGCGCCTGAGCCGGTGGCCCCAGGCGCATGACCCACCCGGGTCATGCGAAAGACCCACCCAAGCCAGGCGAAGCCTATCGCAAAGAGCTGACTCTCGCGTAATTGCCTCAGCCCGCCTTTTGCTGGCGGCCCTTCCCGAGTTCCAGCTTCCGGTAGAGCGTGGCGAGCGAGATGCCCAGCATCGTGGCGGTCTTCTCGCGCGATCCGTTGTTCGCGCGCAAGGTCTGGTCGATGTAGGCGCGCTCCTGCGTGGCCACGTAATCCTCGAGCTTCTGACCGGGCGGGGGCATGGTGATCACGTTGTCGCGGAAGCTCGTCGGCGCCACGCGGCCCTGCACCTGGGGCGGCAGGTCGGAAGGATGGATGTGGTGGTCGTCGCACAGGGCGCAGGCGCGCTCCACGGCGTTCTCCAGCTCGCGCACGTTGCCCGGCCAGGGATAGGCGCACAGCAGGTCGATGGCCTCCGGCTCGATGCGGCAGGGCTCGCCCGCGCACTGCGAGGCGTTCTTGTGCAGGAAGTGCGAGACGAGCAGGGGGATGTCCTCCGGCCGGTCGCGCAGCGGCGGCAGCTCGAGCGGGATCACCGCGAGCCGGTAGTAGAGGTCCTCGCGGAACTTGCCCGTCTTGATCTTCTCGCCGAGCACCTCGTTGGAGGCGGCCACGACGCGCACGTTGACCGGCACGCTCTTCGTGTCGCCCACGCGCCGGAGGGTGCGTTCCTGGAGGACGCGCAGCAGCTTGGTTTGGAGCGAGAGCGCCATCGAGTTGACCTCGTCCAGGAAAATGGTCCCGGCCTCGGCTTCCTCGAAGAGCCCGATCTTGTCCTGAAAGGCGCCGGTGAAGGATCCCTTCTTGTGACCGAACAATTCGCTCTCAAGCAGATTTTCCGGCAGCGCCGAGCAATTCACCGCCACGAAAGGATGGTGCTGGCGCCGGGAATTGAAGTGGAGCGCGCGGGCGACCAGTTCCTTGCCCGTGCCGCTCTCGCCCATGAGGAGGATCGTCGAGTCCGTGTCGGCCACCTTGTTGACGATGCCATACACGGTCTGCATCGGACGCGAGGTGCCCACGATGTTTTCGAAGCGATATTTTTGCTTGAGCTCCTTTTTGAGGAAGGTGTTTTCCCGGACGGCTGCCTGGAAATCGAGCGCGCGCTGCACGGCGAGCTTCAGCTCGTCGATCTTGAAGGGCTTCGTGACGTAGTCGTAGGCCCCGAGCTTCATCGCTTCCACGGCCTTCTCGACGGAGGCGTAGGCGGTGATGAGGATCACGGCCGTCTGCGGCAGCGTCTCGCGGCAGCGCTGGAGAACATCGAAGCCGGACACGCGGTCCATCTTGATGTCGGCGATGACGACGTGCGGCTGGATCTCGGGGAGCGCATCGAGCGCTCGCTCAGCCGAGGAAAACGGGAAGGCTTGGTGACCGTTTTCACGGCAGAGGGTCGAGATGACCTCGACCATCGCGGGTTCATCGTCGATGATGACAATCTTGGCCATGTGAAGGGAAGGAAAAGTGCGGCTTCAGGCTAGTGGCGTCCGTGAGAATGCAAAGTCCAAAACGAGAATTCACCGTGACTTTGCGAAAAACGCCGCGCGAACGCGACTCGACGAACTGCTGGCATTACGCCCAGAAGAGGAAAACGGATGCACTCTCAAGGCTGCGGCGCGATTCGCACCGGCGCGCTTGCATCTTACCGGACGCGTCGCCCGGCTACGGTGAGCCAGTCCACGCGCCCGCCGAAGACTACCAAGGCCTCGGCCAGGGCTTCCAGCAGGTGGTGGGAGGACGAATGTCGCTCCGGCGCGGCGTCCACCGCCAGGAGGTCGGCGGCCGCCCCCGGGACGATCTGGCCGAGGCGGGGGCCGCCCAGGCCGGGGGCCGCGCCGGGCCGGCGCGTGACCATCGCCAGCAGCTCGGGGGCGCGCAATGCGGGGAAGGCGTGTTGCGCGGCGCGCATCTCGGCGAAGAGCGAGAGATCGCGATTCGAGGCGAGCGAGTCGGTGCCGAGACAAAGGTTGGCTCCCAGTGTGCGCAGGCGTTCGAGCGGAAATGGCTGATGCCCGAAGAAGTGGTGCGAGCGGGGGCAGTGCACCACCGTCAAGCCGTGCAAGGGCCCGCCGGGCGCGAGCAGGAACTCGTCTTCGGGGGGCAGTTCGTTGAGGTGCGCCACGATGCACTCGGGGCCGATCACGCCGGCCCCGGCGAGGCGGCGGAGGGCGGTGGCCCCGCCGCCGCAATCGTGCATCGGCCGGCGGAGCCCGGCGAGGAACTCATGGAGCGGCCCCTCGGCCGCGGTGAACATCATGTGCTCCTCCTCGGACTCCGCGAGGTGCGTGGTGATCGGCATCGCGTGCTGCGCCGCCGCCTTGCGCGCCAGCGCGTAGAGCATGGGCGACGCGGTGTAAGGGGCGTGCGGGGAGAGACCCCAGCCCCCGTGCCATTTGTCCAGCGCCCAGCGGCCATCGAAAAAGGCGAGCGCGCCGGCGAGGAGGTCGTCGGTGACGCGAGGCGAGCGGATGTCGATGAGTTCCCAAAACCACCACGTCCGCAGCAGCGGCGGCGGCAGGCGCGGGAGCAACTCGGGGAGCGCGGCGATATTCAGCACCGTGCTTGTGCCAAACGCGGCGCATTCGGCAAAACCCGCGGCGATCGCGGCGAGGTATTCGTCATCGGAAAGCTCGCGCTTGAGGGCGTTGAGCCGCCGGATCCACGAGGTGAAGGAGCGAGGCTGCAGGAGCGCGCCTCGCATCGAGGAGTAGTCGAGGTGGCAATGCGCGTTCACCAGTCCCGGCAGCAGAATCCGCTCTCCCAGGTCCTCCGTCTCGCCGGCCCAATGAGGGCGCAAATCCGTCCACGGCCCGAGAGCCTCCACCAGACCATCGCGCACGAGGACCGCGCCGTCCGGGAACACGCGGCCGTGGTCGTCCATCGTGAGGACGAAGCGCGCGCGGAGGAGGGTGGGGGGCAAGCGTTCGGGGGTTTGAGTTCCAAGCTTCGAGGGAAGATGGAGTGGCGGAAAGGCCGAATCTGCGCGCGGATGTCAAGCAAGGAACGATGACCTTGCCGCCATTTTTCCCCGGTCGCTGTCATCCAAATCGTTCGAAAGTCCGCGGCAATCCAGACGCCTTGGAGGCTGGGAGACCCCGGGGAGAGGGCAGGGCTGCCGGCGGCCCGCTATGACTGGGGGCCAGGGGCTTGGCTTGCCTTCACCACTTCCCGCGCTCCCGCCACGACGAGGGCGCAAGGCTCGGTGCAAAGCAGCGGCAGCACCGGCTCGTCCGCGCCGGTCTGGTCGTGCGCGGGATCGAACTTCACCGCCGGCAGCGTGCTCGGCGGCAAGCCGGCCGGCTCGATGGTCCACAAGATGGTGCGCAGGCAGCCCCCGTCGGAGCGGCAGGTCCGTGCAACCAGCGCCTCGGCCTGCTCGGTGGTGATCTTCCCCGTGACGCGATACATCCCCGTTTGGCGGCCGAAGGTCTCGCGCAGCGACGTCGACTGGAGGCGGTCGCCGCGGCGCGCGGCCTCGAGCGCGAGATGGGCCGGATAGAAGCATTCCAGCGCGCGCCGCACGGCCGGGAGGCTCGCCAGGTCAAGACGCCAGCCGCGGCGAAGGTTCGGCGCCGTCTTGAGCGGGCGGTATTCGCCGGCGTCGTCGGTGAGCGCAAGGCCACGCGCGTCGATGGCCGACGTGTGGGCGCGCAATCCCGCGCGCCCAGCGTCCGCGCGGTGGCGCAGCGACCATCCGCCGCCCGTGGCGCGCTCGACGAGGATCTGCCCGATCCGCGCGCTTCCCTCGGCCAGCGCGCCAGCCAGCACGGCGTCAGCGGTCGGTTCCATCGAAGGCGTCCACGAGGTCGAGCAAGACGTCGGCGAAGCCGGGATCGGTGCCGATGGCGGCGGCGTAATACAGGTTCCGGCCGCGGAGTTGACGCGGGGTCTGCCGGAAAACATCGCGTTGCGCGGCCGCGGCCGTCGGCTCGGTCTCCAGCCCCAGCAAAACCGGGATATCCTGGAAAGAGTGCAGCCCGTCCGCGATGAAGAACGGCACCACGACGACGTTTGGCGCGCTCGTCAGCTGGTCCCATTCAGCGATGAGCGGCGGCTCCTCCATGTAGGTGCTCAACACCTCGGCGTATTCGCCGCGCGCGCCGATGCGCTCGGCCTGGCGCTTGGCGGCGACGGCCGAGTTGTCGTTCAAGCCGGTGCCATGGCCGACGATCAGCAGCGCCGTTTCCCGCGGGTCCACGCCCGGTGCAACCGCCCGCGCCTGCCGCAGCAACAGCTCGGTCATGGCGGGATGCGAGCCAGCCGGCTCGCAATAGTTCCACGCCTGGCCATCGGCGCGGTGGGTGACGCGCCCGTCGAGCCCCAACTCGCGTGGGATCACCGTCTGCGTGAAGTAGCCCTCGGAGATGAAATTCGGCACCACGAAGACATCCGGCGACTCGAACAGATGCCGGGCCTCGCGCATCGAAGGCTCCTCCTTCCAAAAGCAGCACTCCACCTCCGCGAAGCGCCCACGCGCCCGGATGACGTCAGCGTGCACGAGCGTGGGCGCGGATGAGTCTGGATTCTGCGTCGAGCCGTGGCCGACGAGGAGGAGGGCGGAGTTTGAAGGCGAAGGCACGAGAGGAAGGGAGGATGAGAAGTGAGAGGTGAGAAGCGAAAAGTGGGGATATGGCGCGATGGGTGCAGCAGCGGTGGATTGAGGGCACCGACGACTTGCCTACTCGGCTTCCTCCCACTTCTCTCCTTTGCCCCGCCCACCCTGGCTATCTCCCTCCGCTCGGTTCATTGTTGCCCCCATATACCCTGGCTGTCTCGCTTTGCTCGGCTCACCTCTCACGTTCTGCCCCACCTTTTCCCCCATGCGCTTCCGCACTTTCCCGAATTCTTCTCTCCAGGTCTCCGCCGTCGGCTTCGGCCTTTGGACTGTTTCCACCGGTTGGTGGGGCGAATACACCGACGGCCAAGCCGTGGCCCTCATGCATGAGGCGCTCGACCTCGGCATCAACCTCTTCGACGCCGCCGACACCTACGGCAACGGCCGCTCCGAGGAGTTGATTTGGAAGGCGTTCGGCGAGGGCGGCCGGCGCGACGACATCGTGATCGCCACCAAGGTTGGCTACGATGTGTTCAACCACGGCAACGATGCCCGCCGCGGCCAGCAAGCCATTCCGCACGACTTCTCGCCCGCCGGCATCCGCGCCGCCACCGAGGCCTCGCTGCGGCGGCTGCGCACTGACCGCATCGACATCCTTCAGCTCCACAACGTGGGCATGGCGGAGGCCGACAACGACGAGCTTTGGGAAACGCTCGCCGCGCTCGCGGGCGAGGGGAAAGTGCTTCGCTCCGGTCTCGCGCTCGGCCCCGCCATCGGCTGGCTGCACGAGGGCCTGCGCTGCATCGAGCGGCATAATCCCGCCGTCGTCCAGCACATCTTCAACCTCCTCGAGCAGCATCCCGGCGCCGCGCTGCACGAGGCCGCCCGCGCGGGCGGCAAGGACACGATGTTCCTCGTCCGCGTGCCGCATTCCTCCGGGATGCTCGAGGGCCGATACACGGCCGACACGGTGTTCCCGCCCAACGACCACCGCCGCCACCGCCCGAAGTCCTGGCTGGTCAACGGCGTGCAAAAGGTGGCCAACCTCCGCTTCCTCGAAGGCCCTGGCCGCACCTTGGGCCAGGCCGCCATCCAGTGGCTCCTCGCCGATGACCGCACCGCCTCCGTGCTGCCGAACATCTACGACTCCACCCAGCTCCGCGAGTTCGCCGAGGCGCCGGAGTCCCCCGCGCTCTCTGCCGACGAGATGGCGCGCCTGCGCGAGTTGCACGCCGAGAACTTTGGCGCGCCCGTTGAGGAGCATCGCTTCAAGGGCACGATGACCGCCGAGGAAGCCGCCGCTTGGGACCGCGAGCACGAGCCGGCCGCAGTCTGAGCGGTGGGTTCCCCAACGCGCTCCCGCTGGAGCAACGGATTTCCGGCGAGAGAGCTGCCACGATGGGCGCGGTCATCCAGCGCCTGCCATCGGCGAGCGGTCACCGAAGGACCGCGGCGGAGAGCGTGTCCCTCACCTTGGCCGGTCGCTGGAAACCTGAAGGGCCTATTCCCCTACGTAACTTCCGCATTTTATTGAAGTTTTTGCTCGGAATAACGTTGTGTCGCGCATGAGGGCTGCTTGAATCGGCCCCGTCGTTGCTGACACAGTATGCCCAATCTCTCCGCCCGCGCTCGGTGGCTTCTCCCGGCCTTGTCGCTCCTCGCCGCGGCGCCGGCGGGGCTGTCGGCCGCGCCCACGCTGCTCTACTCGCACGGCGATCCCTCCCCAGCCGAGCAGCACAACCTGGAACTGATCAACCGCGCGCGCGCGAACCCGCCGCAGGAAGGCGAGTTCCTCGCCGGCCTGAACACGCCGCGGATTAGCCAGTTCATCGATTTCTTCCGCGTGGACCGCGCCCAGGTTCGCCGCGACTTCGCCGGCTACGCCGCCACGCCACCGCTCGCCTTCAACGCGCAACTCATGAGCGCGGCGCGCTTCCAGGCGCTCGACCAGGCCAACCACAACTACCAGGGCCACGTCTCCTCCGACGGCCAGACCATCCTCGACCGCGTCCGGGCCTCCGGCTATCCCAGCCCCTCCTTCGTCGCCGAGAACACCTACGCCTCGGTGGACGACGCCCTCTTCGCCCACGCGGGCTTCAACATCGACTGGGGCGTCCCCTCGCTCTCCCACCGCAAGGCGATCATGATGCTCGAGCAGCCCGCGGTCGCGCGCGAGATCGGCATCTCCATCGTGCCCGTGCCCGCGTCCAGCCCGTCCATCGGGCCGATGGTCATCGTGCAGGACTTCGCCCTCTCCTTCAACAACACGAACACGCCCTACCTCGTCGGCGTGGCTTACCAGGATGCCGACAACGACAGCTTCTACACCGAAGGCGAGGGCCGCGGCGGCATCACCGTGCGCCCCGACGTGGGCGACTACTACGCCGTCACCTCCGCCTCCGGCGGCTACGCCATCCCGCTGCGCGGCCTGCCGGCCGGCGCCACGAGCATCCAGCTCACGTTCTCCGGCGGCGCGCTTGCCCAGCCCGTCACGCGCACTGTGACGCTCAATGGGACGCAGAACGTGAAGGCCGACCTCGTGGTTTCCGCGGTCACGGCCCGGCCGCCGTCGAAGCTCATCAACCTTTCCACCCGCCTGCGCGTGGAGACGGGCGACAACGTGGCTATCGCCGGCTTCGTCCTCTCCGGCTCGCAGCCCAAGCGCGTGCTGGTGCGTGCGCTTGGCCCGAGCCTCGCCGCCGCCGTGCAGGGCGCGCTAAGCGACCCGAGCGTGGAGCTGCGCAATTCGCGCGGGGAACTCGTCGCCTCCAACGACAACTGGAAGTCCTCCCAGCAAGCTGACATCCAAGCCACCGGCCTCGCGCCCGCAGCGGACGGCGACGCGGCCGTCATCGCCACGCTCCCGCCCGGCGCCTACACCGCCATCGTGCGCGGGGTGGGCGGCGCGGTCGGCGTGGCGCTCGTGGAGGCCTACGACTTGCAGGTCAGCGATACGACCACTTCCGCCGTGAACCTTTCCACCCGCGGCGTGGTGCGCACGGGCGACGCCGTGATGATCGGCGGGTTTGTGGTGCAGGGGCAGTCGTCCAAACGCGTGCTGGTGCGTGCGCTCGGCCCGAGCCTCGCCGCTGTCGTTCTCGGCACCGTCACCGACACCACGCTGGAGATCCGGGATGCGGCCGGCGCGCTCGTCATGTCCAACGACAACTGGCGTTCCACCCAGCAGGCCGACATTCAAGCCACTGGCCTTGCGCCGACGAACGACCTGGAGTCGGCCGTGCTCGTGACCGTGCCGCCCGGCGCCTACACTGCCATTGTGCGCGGCGCGGGTTCCGCCCAAGGTGTTGCCCTGGTCGAGGTGTATGACCGGGACTGAAGCCGAGACGCAGCCGGAGTTGCCGGATGTCCGTTGTCTAGGCATGGGTGGAAAAGAATCTCGGTGCGTCGCTTGCGGCGCACGGGTGGCGGCATCTGCCGACACACTCGGCTGCGGGCTGGGTCTCTCCATCTGGCATCGCCTGTTCCCCAGATGCCATCCGAGACGCCCCAGCGGAGCCCCCGAAGCTCTAGAGAATCTGGACCGCGTGAATCCGGCAGAGGCCCGCGCCAACGGGCCTCTCCTAGCGTTTTTTCGGGATTCGCTGGAAGGTGATGAAGCCGCCCACGGGTGGAAAAGGCTGTGCGCTCCAGCTTTCCCGCTTGGGGCCGAATGGCTGGCTCCCTCGCTTTGACACCGCCGACACGCGGCGCACGGTGCGCGTTCTTTTCGTCGATGCTTTCCCCGCTTTTGCCGACCGAGGGCGTGTCCGCGCCCGTCCGGGCCGCTTGGAACGCCCGCGGGCCTTGGCGCGCGCCGTGGGCGTGGGCGGCGGCGGTCCTGCTCTTTGCGGCCACGGTGCATCCGCCGCTCTTCCCCTTCACCGGCCTGGATGGTTCGTGGATATTGGCCTTGGCCTACGCGCAGGAGCACGGGCTCGTATGGGGCCGCGACATCGTCTTTACCTTTGGCCCGCTGGGTGTTTTGCAGACCGAGGTGTTCACTCCGTGGCACTGGTGGCCGCATTGGGCGTGGCAGGTCTTCCGCGCGGGGACCTTCGCGTGGGCGGCGGTGGAACTGGCGGCGTTGATGCCGTCGGCGCGGCGTTGGGCGTGGACGCTTTTCCTCGCGCTTGTGATGGCGCGTTTCAACGATGCGCTGATTCCTGCCCAGGTCGCGATCCTTGGCGCATGGCTCCTTGCGGCGCGGTGCCGACCGGCCGGCCCAGCCCTCCGAGCGGGCATCCTGGCGGCCGGGACGTGGCTCGGTGTGGCGTCGCTGATGAAGTTCCCCGTCCTGCTGCTCGCCGGCCTTGTCGTCGCCGTGGCTGCGTTGACGTGGCTTGTGGCGGGCCGACCGCTGGGTGCCTTCGGTGTCCTGCTCGTGCCGTTGGGAGCGTTCTCCGCGGGCTGGATGGCGGTGCGGCAGCCCCTGGACGCGATCCCGGATTATCTCCGCGCCGCCGCTGAACTCAGCAGCGCCTACGCCGGGGCTATGGAATTGGACGGATCGTGGACGACCCTCTGGCTTGGCCTGAGCGCCGCGTTGGGTGTCGGCCTCTGGCTGGTCGCGCTGCTCCCCCGTCCGGGCGGATGGTCGCTCGCGCCGGGGGTGATGCTGCTCGGCGCGGGGGCGTTTCTAGCGTGGAAGCAGGGTTTCGTGCGGGCGGATGTGTCCACGGGGATGTTCTTCCTGCACGTCGGGTTTCTGGCGGTGGGCGGGACCGTGCTGTGTGGCGCGTCGCTCCGCGCGGCGCAGCCGCGCATGGGACGGCTCGCGCTCCTTGCCGCCAGCTTCGTGGCAGTGGCAGGATTCACGCTAGACCCGACCGGCCGGGTCGGCCTCACCCTGGCCGGCTGGCGCACCACAGCCAGTCTCGCGCGCCTGCTTCGGGACCGCGGCTGGGATGCGCGCGCCGAATGGCAGCGCCAATGGGATGCCACGCCGCATCCTCGCCTCGCCGAGACGCGCGCGCGCATCGCGGCCGTGGCGCGCGCAGGCGGGGGCGATACGCTCGACGTGCTTGGTCCCGAACAATCCGTCGCCGTGCTGGGAGGGTTCCACTATGCGCCGCGGCCGGTGTTCCAATCCTACGCGGCCGTGACGCGCGGCCTGCTCGATCGCAACGCCGCCTTCTACCGCGACCCCTCCCGCGCGCCGCGCTGGGTGCTGCAGCAGTTCCATGACGTCGATGGGCGATTTCCCGGCACGGACGAGTCGGATCTCGTCGCCGCGCTCGCCCGGGACTACGAGATGGATGGCGACGAGGACGGGTTCGTGCGCTGGCGACGGCGCGACCGGCCGGGCCCGGCCGGCGTGCTCCGGCCCACGAGCACCATCGCCCGCGCATGGGTGAGGGCGGGCGAGGAATCTGTGCTCCCGGCCGCAAGCGCCGATTCCCCACGCTGGCTGCGCGTGCGCTGGGAGTTGTCGGCCCTGGGCCGGGCGCGAGACTTTCTTTATAAGCCCCCGCCCGTAGCCCTGGAGGCCGAACTGACAGACGGCACCATCCTTCGCGGCCGTTTGCCGCTCGCGATGGCCCGCCATGGCCTGCTTCTCGATCCGCCCGCCTCGGGCGCGCAGGGCTGGTCCACCCTTCTCGCCGGCCGCCTGCCCACCTTTCGCGTGCGCGCGGTGCGCCTCGTGGTGCCGCCTGGCGAGGAGCGTTGGCTGGAGCCACGCGCCGAATTGCGTTGGGAAAGCGTGCCCGCCGTGCCACAGAACTGGCAAATTTATCTGCCCGAGGGAGGCGTGGATCTGCGCGGCGCGCTCCCCGCTGGCGTCCGCGAGGTGGAATCGCCGCATCTCCTCCAGCGCACGATCCTCGCTGGGCAACCGGCTGCGCTGCTTCACGCCCCGTCCTCGCTGGAATTGGAGGTGTCACCCGACCCTGCCGGCCGCGCGCTGCTCGTCAGCGGCTGCTGCGGCCTGCCCGAGGGAGCGTGGAATGGCTCGCCTGGGACCACGGACGGCGCGGGGTTCACCGTCGCGTGGCGTGGCGCCGAGGGCGATGAGATTCTCCTCTGGACTCGTCTGCTCGATCCTCGCGCCCGTGAGGCAGACCGCGGCGCGGTGGAATTCCAGGCGCGGGTTGCCGCGGAGTCCACGCGCCGAGGCGGTCGCGTGATTCTGCGCACGAGCGCCGGTCCTGCCAACGACCCGAGTTGGGACTGGACATCGTGGAGCGGCGTGCGCGTGGAGCGCGTGGCGGAGCAGGCTGGCTCTGCCGAAAGCCGGCCAGCTCCCTAGGGGGAGACTGATTTTTTGGTGCTTGCCCGTGCTAGTTCGACGACAGGCGGCCGGTGCTTCCCAGGTCGGGAGGTCGAGGCCGGCGCAGCGCGTTTGACGGCCGGGTCGCACTCCGCAAGCTCTCGCGATGATCGAAGATCGCTACGTCGCGTCCGTTCCCTCCGACCAGAACGCGCTCGACCTTTTCAAGGGTGAATGGAGCTCGGCGATGCCCGGGAGCCGTCCTGACCTCCAAGCCGGTGCGGCTGGCCTCTTCGAGGATTCCCGGATCACGTGGGGAGTGGAGCAGCTCGGCGGCCTACGTGACCGGCGGGTGCTGGAGCTTGGACCGCTCGAGGGTGCGCATACTTTCATGGCCGAACAGCTCGGCGCAGCCTCGGTCATCGCCGTCGAGGCAAACGTGCGCGCTTACCTGCGCTGCCTCGTGGTGAAGGAGATCTTCGGCTTGCACCGCTCGCGCTTCCTACTCGGCGATTTCCTTCGCTACCTTGAGGCCGCGCCAGCGGACGCTCCCTTCGACGTCTGCTTGGCGAGCGGCGTGCTCTATCACATGGCGGATCCGATTCGCCTGCTGCGGGGCATTCGCGCCGTGGCGCGCTCGATGTTCCTTTGGACGCATTATTACGACGACGAGGCGATCCGTGCTCTGGGCAACGCGGAGAAACGCTTTCCCCGCTCGCGCCGGCACGAAGCCGGCGGGCGCTCGTTTACCCTCCACGAATACCACTATGGCGAGGCGCTTGGCTGGACCGGTTTCTGCGGCAGCGGGGCCCAGTTCAGTTGCTGGATGGAGCGGGCAGACCTGCTCGCCGCGGTGGAACTGGCTGGCTTCCGTGATGTGCGCGTGGGCATGGAGCAGCGCGACCATCCCTACGGCCCAGCCCTCTGCCTTGTCGCCTCGTAGGGCGATCGTCCAAGCGCGTCAGCCGCGTCGGCCTCGCGCCCAAGCCACCGCAAGCCCGCCGGCCACGAAGAGTGCCCAGGTGGACGGCTCGGGGATCGCGCCGGTGGCGTTCAGAGTGCCGACGAGGCGGATGGTGCCGGAGCCCGCTGTGCCAACGGTCACAGGGATCGAGACGTCGAGGGGAAGCTGGAAGGAGGCCGTCGAGCCGGCGAAGTTCAGCGCGCCCGGCGTGGTGGCGCTGTCGGCGGCCGGGCCGCCGCCGGGATTGGTGCGGCCGCTGCCGAGGACGGCGTTGCGGTAATCCACGTCGCCGCCGGTCGGGCTGAAGGAGGTGCCGGCCGGCAGGAAGGAATAGGAGCCACCCACGCCGGAGAGCGTGAGAGGCGCGCTCGAAAGCGAGGCGGTGGCGCCACGCACCGCGGCGAAAACGTTGCCCACCGGAAAGCCCGCCGCGAAGACGAGGCCGTAGTTGGCCGGGGCGCTGCCGGCCGCGCCGTTGAGGCCGGGCTGCCAGGTGCCGGAGTCCTGCGCGACGATGCTGGCAGAGAGGAGGGTGAGCGTGGTGGGGTTGAAGGGATTGTCGATTTGCACGGTGATCGTGCCCGTCCACTGCGTGACGCTGGCGCCTGCACCCTGCGGGGCAGAGGCGATGCCGTTGATGACCGCGGAAGCGGTGATGGCGTTCTGGCCCGGTGCGAGCGTGAGCGTGGCGGTGACCTGCGCCCCGAGCGGCGCGGCACCGGCGGCGAGGGCGAGCAGGACGAGAAGGCGGCGCATGGGCTAAGGAAAACAATCCGGCGGCGCGCGCGTCAAGTTTCTTTTCGCCGCAATCAACCGCCGCCCGCGAACGCCGCCCGCCCCAGCCAGCCGGCAAGCGCGCTGCCGAGGACCACAGGCACCACACCCCACCCACGCCGAAGCGCGACGAAGGCTCCCGTAGCGAGCGCGAGGGCGGCCCAGTCCGCGCCGCCCAGCGGCCATAGCACCTGCGCGCCAAACCACGCCGCCAAGCTCGCGATTATCCCCACCACCGCGGCGGTCACCGCGGCGAGCGCGCCGGAGAGGCGCGGGACTCGACGCATTCGTTCCAAGTGCGGCGCGCCGAGAAAGATCCAGAGGAAGCAAGGAGCGAAGGTGCTCCACGTCGCGGTCGCCGCGCCGAGCGTGGCGGCACCCAGCGGCGACATCGTGCCGGGATGGTTCCAGCCGGCAAGGAATCCGACGAACTGCAGCACCATGATGAGCGGGCCCGGCGTGGTCTCGGCCAAGCCCAGGCCGTCCACCATCTGGCCGGCGTCGAGCCAGCCATGGGCCTCCACCGCCTCGCGGCCCACGTAGGGCAGCACCGCATACGCGCCGCCGAACGTGACCGTGGCGGCCTTGGAGAAGAACCAGCCGAGCCGGAATGGAGTGCTCTCCCAGCCGAGCGCGAGCCCCGCCGCGAGCACCGGGCCGCCCCAGAGCGCGAGGCCCAGCGCGAGCGTGCGGACGAACCGCGCGATTCCCGCGGCCGGCTC
>CALMOL010000160.1:5045-9881 GCA_937871685.1 uncultured Verrucomicrobiota bacterium | reverse complement strand
GGGCGAGGCCGAGCGCGCGGCGGTGGAAGCCAGCCGCGGCGTCCGCGTGGCCGAGGCGGCCCTCGACCAGCCCGGCGCTCACCCACGCGCGGCCGAGCAGCAGGCGCGCGGGGGCGTTCTTCCCGTTCTCCTCGGCCTCGGCCGATGGGGCGGCTAGGGCGGCGGCGCGGGCATACGACTGCAGCGCGCCGGAGGCGTCGCCGAGGTTGGACTGGTAGGGGCGGCCCTGCACGTCGCCGACCTTGAGATACGCGGCGGCCAGCTCCAGGCGCAGGACGCGGTCGCCGCCGGCATCCGCGGCGAGGCGGTCGAGGTAGCGGAGCGCGCGGGTGACGAGAAGCTGGCGCGCGGCAGTGGAGCCGGGCAGCGCGGCGATGGCGTCCTCCATCTCGAAGAGCACGGACTTCGCCAGCTCGCGCACGTCCTGGAAGCGCCGTTCCGCGCGCCGCGCCTGCCACACGGCCGCCGCGCCGCCGCCCAGCATCGCCAGCGCCCCGGCCGCGCTCCCGGCGCCGAGCCGCTTGTGCCGCGCGATGAATTTACCGGCGCGGTAGCCCACCGTGTCGGCCCGCGCCTGGACCGGCCATCCCTCGGACCAGCGGCGCAAGTCCTCGGAGAGCGCCCGCACGCTGGCGTAGCGGCGCGCCGGCTCCCTGGCCAAGGCGCGCAGGATCACGTTGTCCAGGTCGCCGCGCAGCCGGCGGCGCGCGTCCGGCTCCTCGGCCGCAAGGCTCGGGCGGACGGGAGGCCCGTCCGGGATCACGCCCAACTCGGGCGGGTGGAGCCGGGGCGGCAGCCGGCCGGAGAGAAGCTCGTAAAGCAGCGCGCCGAGCGAATACACGTCGCTCACGGTGGTGACGGGCGCGCCGAGCACCTGCTCGGGGCTGGCGTAGGCGGGCGTGAGGCGGCGCTGGTCGGCCTGGGTCAGCTCGGCGTCGAGCGCGGAGTCGAGGAGCTTGGCGATGCCGAAGTCGAGCAGCTTGGGCTCGCCGGCGGCGGTCACCAGAATGTTGCCCGGCTTGAGGTCGCGGTGGATGACGAGATTTTGGTGCGCGAACTCCACCGCCGCGCACACCTTGCGGAACAAGGCCACGCGCGCGGCGGCGCCCAGCCCGGCCTCGCGCACGAACCGCGTGATCGGCCGCCCGTCCACGAACTCCATGACGAGGAAGGGCAGGCCGTCGTCGGTTTCCCCGCCGTCGAGCAGGCGGGCGATGTTCGGGTGCTCCAGGCGCGCGAGGATCTGGCGCTCGGCGCGGAAGCGCCGGAGGACCTCCTCGGTGTCGGTGCCGCGCTTGAGCAGCTTGAGGGCGACGGTCTGCTCGAAGCGTCCGTCGGCGCGCCGCGCCAGCCAGACGGTGCCCATGCCGCCGCGGCCCAGCTCGCGCTGGAGCGCCCACGCGCCCACCCGGCGGCCAGACGTGGGCCAAATCGCGGGAAGGGCCGGCTCCGGCTCGGTGCTCGCGGGGCCGGACGGGTCGGCGTAGGTGCCGAGTGAGGAGGTGGTCGCGTCCAACAGCGCCTCCACCTCGCGGCGCAGCGCGGGATCATCGGCGCACGCGCCGGCGAGATAGGCCGTCCGCGCGGCGGGGCCGGCGCATTCCAGCGCCCCGCCGAGCACCTCTTTGACCTGCTGCCAACGGGCGACGCTCATGGCTTGCGATGCTGGCCGCCATTGGACCCGGCCCGGCCGCGCCTCGCAAGAAATTTTGCCGCGCTTCCCCGGCCCGTCCGCGCGTTCGCCTCACGGGTAGGCGACGCGGTAGAACCTCTTCGGCCCGCTAGCGGCCGCGTCGTCGTAGGTGAAGGTGCCGTCGCCCGCGGCCACGCCCGTGGCCAGCGTGGCCCCCGGCTGAAAGTTGGTGGAAACCTCGATGCGGTTGGCCCGGGCCGGCTCGCCGGTGCAGTCCAGACGAATCAGGCCGGCCGACGGGCGCGTGACGGAGCGCACCGCCAGCGTGGGCGGCGGGAAGGTGACGGCGAACTGGCTGTTGTGGTTGACCACCGCCCAGGCGTATTTGTTGGTCGCGTCCACGCCGAAGTAGCCGAGGTGGAAGTCGGTGGCCGGGTTGTAGCCGCGGTTGAAGAAGGTCGGCGCGTTGTTGCCGGTGTTGCCGAGGACGGCGTTCTTCCACTTGCCCGTGGAGGTCTGGACCCAGGCCAGCGTCAGATAGGCGAAGTAATTGGAGCCGAAGAAGCTTTGCGCCGCGGCGGGGTCGAAGTCCACCTTGATGACCACGGGATCAGTGTTGGTCCCGGAAAGGTCCACCACGTCGCTGACCGGCTTGATGGAATTGTCCTGCGGCGGCGCCACGAAGGCGGCCACCACCTGCGTGGCGGCGCTCGCTTGGCCGCCGAGCAATTGCATCGAAGAGCCGAAGCGGCCCGGCGCGGCGTTGGTCAGCGCAAAGGAACTGAACGTGCCGCCGGCCGGGTAGCTCTGCGCGCGCGCGGAGCCGGCGCGCGATTCCGCCGTGTAATCCAGCAATTGATCGTTGTCGTCGAGCACCACGAAGCCGGCGCAGCCAAGCGTGGCCGCCGCGCTGGCGCTGCACGCGGGGCCGAAGACGCCGCCGGAGTAGAGAGACCGAGCCCCCGCGCTAACCGCGACGGCGAACTGCAGGTTGAACTGCGTCCCGTCGAGCGCGCCGCCGTTGTAGGGATACACGTCAAAGGTGAAAACCGGGGGCGCGGGGTTCCCAGAGCCGTCCTGATACTCCTGGTATGGCGCTAGGTTCACACCGCCCGCGCCGCCGCAAAAAACGTTGTATGCGCTGCCACCGGCGTCGTTGGAAGCGGTGGGGGCGCCGCTGAACCGCATGGTAAACCTCAGCCTCCCGGCGGCTGGGGGAGAGGTGGTCACGGTGAAAAGGTCGATCCAGTCCGCGTAGGCGGAAGTCTGGCCGACATACCCGAAGTCGATGTTGTCCGCCATCGGCACGTGCGCCACCGCCGCGGCGGTGGCAGAGCCAAAGACCGCGCTCGCCCCGCTGCTCCAGCGGGCTCCGCTGGCGCCATCGCTCAGCGACGCGGCCGCGGTGTTCATATCGCGATATACCGAGTCTCCGGCATCGCTGTAGCCTTCAAGGTGAGTGTCGAGCTGGATCGTCTGCGCCTCCACTCGGACCGGCCACAAGGCGAGCAGGCCGCACGTGCCGCCAACGATGGCAAGGAGGGGAAGGGAAAGGGAGGAAGTGGTTGGCTGGCTCATGGAAAGGGCAGTGAACGGCGGTGGAAATTATTCCGCCGCCCCCGGAGGGACCGGAGGCGGCGGAGGGTTCTTGGAGGGGCTCCAGGCGCAGGCCGGAATTCCCCTCAGACCGGAACGCAGGGTTTTTCCGAAACCGGCTCACGGTTTTTTCCTTTTTCTTTCCCATCAGGCGCGAGAACATCGCGCCCGATGTTTCCACCCCTGGAGCCGCCGTCCTCGGCTAGCCGACCCGAAGCCGCCGCAGGCGACGCGCTGCCGGTCGTGTATGGCGAGCTGCGCCGGCTGGCCGCCGCCTACCTGCGCCACGAGCGGCCGGACCACACGCTCCAGGCCACGGCGCTCGTGCACGAGGCTTACCTGCGCCTCGCCGACCAGCGCGAGGTGGATTGGGAAAACCGTGCGCAGGTCATCGGCCTCGCCGCCCAGATGATGCGCCGCATCCTCGTGAATCACGCGCTGGCCCGCGGCGCCGCCAAGCGCGGCGGCGGCGTCACGCGCCTCCCGCTAGACCTCGCCCTGGAGGAGTCCACCCCCGGCCAGGCGACCGCCGAGCCGACCGTCTCGCCCGCGGAGCTGGATCGCGCGCTCACGGAGCTGGAGGCGATGGACCCGCGCCAGGGCCAGATCGTCGAGCTGCGCTTCTTCGGCGGCCTGACCACCGAGGAAGTGGCCGACGTGCTGGAAATTTCCCCCGCCACCGTGAAGCGGGAATGGTCCACCGCGCGCCGCTGGCTGCGGCGCAAGCTGGACGACGCGTGACGCGGCCGGCGGGGCCGGCGGCCCGCGCCCCGCCGTCAGCGCGAGCCGAATCCGACCGGCAGAACGATCTGCGGGTTGTCCGCCGTGCCCACGAGGCGCCAGTGGCAATAGGCCTTGCTGAGCGCCTTCTGATCCACGTCGTAAAAGCCGGACGAGCGGCGGATGATCACCTGCTCCGGAATGCCCGGGCGAATGAAGGTGGCCTCAAGGACGACGTTGTAGTAGCAGGCCCAGGCCTTGCGGGCGGGCGAGCAAACGTCGGGAACGACCGTGGCTTGGCCGGCGGGCGCCGAGGAAGGCACGAGCGCGGCGGCGGCGAGCAGGGCGGCGGAAAGGAAGCGAGCGAGGCGGGGCATGGCGGGAGGAGCAGGGGTGCGAGTGGCGTTAAAGCAGGCGGAGTGCCCGCTGGCAAGAACATTGCATCCTCGCGAATTCGGCCGGGGCCGCCCGCTTGGATGCGCGCGAGCGGCCAGATCACTCGATGGTGACCTTGCTTCCCACGGCCGTGAGGCGGGCCAGTTCGAGCACATCCCAGTTGGTCATGCGGATGCAGCCATGGGAGCGACCCTCGAAGACCGTGCCGGGCAGCGGGTTGCCGTGGATGCCGACGCCCGGCTTGCTCAGGCCGGCCCAATACACGCCGACCGGGTTGTTCGGGCCGGGCGGGAAGATCCACGCCTCGGCGCCGCGGCGGCCGTGGTTGAGCATCTCCTCGTCCCAGCGAAACGGCGGCAGCGGCACCTTGCTCATCATCCTCCATTCGCCTTTCGGCGTGGGCGTCTTCGACGAGCCGCACGAGACGGGGAAGACGCCGAGCCGCGCGCCGTTCGCGGCGAAGATTTCCAGCGTGCCCTCGGAGGGGCGGA
>CALMOL010000160.1:0-5035 GCA_937871685.1 uncultured Verrucomicrobiota bacterium | reverse complement strand
TTCATCCGCAGCAGCAGCTGATCCCGCGCAATCCCGGCATTGCTGACCACGATGCCGGACTCGATCCGCAGCGGCGGGACGTTCGGCACGCGCAGGCGGTCGCCGGGCTTCACCTCGGCGCTCGTCGGGAGGCCGTTGAGGAAGGCGATCAGCTCGGGCGAGGCGCGGAACTTCTCGGCCACCATTTCCAGCGAGCGCTCGTAGGTGAGGAAGGGCAGCTTGGCCTGGTCTTCCTTCGCGGCGGGCAGCGGGCCGACGAACTTCATGTCCTCCGGGCGCACCGTGTAGGTGGTGAAGGCGTCCGCGGCCGGCGGCACGTCGGCCTGGCCGGGATGCGCGGCGACCCAGCGCGCGGCGGCGCGCTGGGTGAGCACGGCGTTGCGGCCGTCGATCTCGCCGGTGGAGAACCGCGCGCGCGCGAGCGTGACCTGCCGGGCCGTGACGCGCTCGACCTCCGCGCGCGGCCCGGTGAGCGCCACGCCCGAGGAGGAGCCCGGCGCGACGTAGGCCCCGCCGGTGGCGCAGGCGGAGAGGGAGAGGAGGACGGCGAGGATGGCGGAGTGGAGGACGATCTTCACGGGGAAGTGCGGGTGGCGGTCCCAAACGGGACAAACTCGATTTTCCCTTCCCTCAGCAGACGCTCCACGCCCGCGGCCGGCTCCAGGACCAGGATTTCATCGAAGCCGGAGATCCTCGCTTGGATCGCCCCCGCGGAAACCGCGGCCTTCAGCGGCTCGGTGGCAACCCATTCGAAGGAAACGGACTTCGTGTCCGGCATCCAGGTGACCCGAAACAGGCTGTAGCCCCTCTCGTCCGCGGTCGGATTCTCCGACGCGCAGATCAAGTAGTCGCGGCCCGCCACCCGCACGAGGCGCAGGCGCATCGCGAGCTTTTCCTTGTCGCCCTTGGCCCTCGCGAGAAATCCACCCGAGCCGTCCGGATGAACCGTCACGACGCCTTCCCTGGCGTCCGCTCCCCCATCCAGCTTCACCTTCCAGCTTCCAGGCAGGTGGATGGACCACGCGGGGGTCGGGCCGTTTGGGGCCGACCGAAAGGACGCGCAGGCGGCCAACGCCAGCACCGCGATTCCGCAGAGCAACTGGATCGCTCGGCGCACGCCCAGGTTCCGCATCACGGCTTCACCACGATCTTCCCGAACTGCCCGCCGCGGTCCATCTCGGCGAAGGCGTCGTTGCCCTTCTCCAGCGCGAACGTGTGGCTCACCACGGGCACGATCTTCTTCTCGCCGACGAACTTGGTCATCGCCGCAAACTCGCCCGGCGAGCCCATCGTGGAGCCGAGCAGGCTGATCTGCTTCCAAAACATCTTGCGCAGGTCGATCCCGGGCGGGTTGCCCAGCGTGGCGCCGAAGAACACGATCCGGCCGCCCGGCGCGGCGAGGTCCACCAGCTTCGGGAACCCGTCGCCGCCGGCCGAGTCCACGATCACGTCGAAGCCGCCGCCGCTCAGGTCCTTCAGCTCGGCGATCCACTTTTCGCCCTGGTAGTTCGCGCTCCCGCGCGCGCCGAGGGTGAGGGCGCGGCGCAGCTTCTCGTCGGAGGAGGACGTGACCCACGCCGGGCAGCCGTGGCCGACGGCGAACTGGAGCGCGAAGAGCGCCACGCCGCCGCCGATGCCGGTGACGAGCACCTTCTCGCCCGGCTTCAGCCCCGCGCGCGACATCAGGGCGCGCCACGCCGTGAGTCCGGCCAGCGGCAGCGCGGCGGCCTGTTCGGCGGAAAGGTGGGCGGGCTTGGGCGCGAGGTGGTCGGCCGGTGCCTTCACCTTCTCGGCGAGCGTGCCGTTTTCCGGGAGGCCGAGGATGGAAAACTTGGCGTCCTGCGCGGCGGGGCTGTCGCCCCAGCCGAGGCCGGGGTTGATGATGACCTCCTGGCCGGCGAGCGCGGTGTCGCCGCCGGGGCCGACCTCCTCGACCACGCCGCAGCCGTCCGAGCCGAGGATGATCGGGAACTTGAGGCCGGCATACTGGCCCTTTTGGATCCAAAGGTCGCGGTGGTTGAGCGCGGCGGCGCGCACGCTCACCACGGCCTCGCCCGCGCCGGGCGTGGGGTCGGCGACTTCTTCGTGGCGGAACGCTTCGTTCTTTCCGTGGAGGACAAGGGCTTTCATGGGGGCGGAAAAAGCCACCGCACCGGTGACAAATCAACGGACTTCGGAGAGGCTGCCACAGAGGCACGGAGATCGCAGTGGGAGCGCGCAGGAGGGTTGTCCCTCCTTCGTCTTCGTGCTCTTCGTGGCGTCTTCGTGTTCTTCGTGTCGTTTCCCCCTTGGTGCCGGTCGCTTTGGCGGCTCGCGCTTGGTCTGCTGCTGACGGGCGGCTTGCGCGCGGAAACGGCGCTGCCGCGCCCGGTCGTCTTCTCGGTCACGGCGGACATGGGCTTTGGCAACGAGGTGTTCGTCACCGGCGACGCGCCCGAGCTGGGCCAGTGGGATCTCGCCCGCGCGCCGAAGCTCACTTACACCGCCGGGAACGCGTGGACGGCGCAGGTGGCGCTCGAAGCCAATGCGACGGTGCAATGCAAGTTTGTCCGCCGCTCCGGCCTGCGCGCGAATTGGTGCGATACCTCGGGCACGATCGACCTGAGCGCGGTGCAAACGTTCGTCGCCCCGGCGGGGCCGTCCGCGCCGTTTCGCGGGAAGACAATCTTCTACCGCTCCGCGTGGACGAGGGCCTTTCTCGTTTATCGAAACAACGGCTTGATCGGCGGCACCTTCCGCGACATCGAGATGCGCGCGGCCGGGCCAGGGCGCGTGGCGGGCGAGACGCTCTTCCGCGTCGAACTGCCGGGCGAGACGCCGGCGGCCGAGCTGGAATGGGTCTTCCACAACCAATTCAACCAATACGACAACGCCCCCGCGCCGCCTTCCAGCCCGCCGCAGGGCGCCGCGCCCGGCGTGCCCGCGCCCTACCAGGGTCTCGCGGCGCCCTACAACTACCGCTCCTCCCTCCCGTGGCTCCTCGTGCAGGACGGGCAGGTGTTTTCCTACGACCCGCCCGCCGCCGTGAGCGCGCCGAGAATCGAGACGCGCTTCGTCAACTCCACCGCTCCCGGCATCGCGGGCCGCACCGTGCGCGTGTCCCTGCCGCGCGGCTACGACGCCAACGCGGCGCACCGCTACCCGGTGGTCGTCTTCCACGACGGCCAGAACATGTATTTTCCCGGCGGCGCCTTCGGCACCTGGGACGCCGATCGCATCGCCGCCTACGAGACCGCCCAGGGCCGCATGCGCGAGGCGATCCTTGTCTCCGTGGACAACGACGGCAACGAGCGCATCCGCGAATACACGCCGCCGACTGACGTGGTCGTCACCAGCCCCTCCCAAACCGGCGCGGGCGACCAATACGCGGCGTTTCTTCTTTCCAACGTGCTGCCCATGGTGCGGGCCAACTACCGCACGCGCACGCTTTCCTCCGGCGGTTCCGACCCCGCGCAGACCATCGTGGCCGGCTCCTCGCTGGGCGGCCTCGTCTCGACGTATCTGGCGCTGGAATGGCCCGACACCTTCGGCCGCGCGGGCGTGCTCTCGCCGGCTTTCTGGGCCGCGCCGAACTACGCCAGCGTCCGCGATGCCGCGCCCAAGCGGGCGCTGCGCTGGTTCCTTTCCATCGGCACCGCCGAAACCTCCTCCGGCGCGAACGCCGACGTGTATTGGAACGATGCCCAGCGCGCCCTCAACGCGTGGCTGGCCGACGGCTACGCGCACGGCACCGAGCTGACCTTCCGCGCCGGCTGCGGCCAGGGGCACAACGAGTTCGCGTGGTCGCTGCTGCTGCCGTCGTTCTTCGCCTTCCACCTCCCGGCCGGCGAGGAGCCAAACGCGCTCGCGTTGCGCGAGAGCCCGGGCGTGGCGCGCGTGGCGGACATCCATCCGATCCAAGGCAACGCGACTCTGGAGATCATCACTCTGCGCGGCGCGGCGGCGGCGCTGGAGCGCGCGTCGTCGCTCGCGCCGGGCGGGGGAGGATGGAGCACGGTCGGCGCGCTGTCGCCGGTGACCGATGCCTGGGGCGTGCAGACGGTCGAGGATGCCTCCGTGCCGGCGCTTCCCGGCCGCGCGTTCTGGCGGTTGCGGCTACCTTGATGGCCTCTCACCTCGGCTCCGCGGCGTTCAGGTCCGCGCGGGCGCGGGCGCCCTCGGTGGCAGTCTCGGAATCCTGGAGAAGAACGATCGAGCGCCCCGATGTCCGCGCCTTGCTAAATTCAGAGAGGCGAGCGCACCTGGGCGTTGCCGAGGTTGGGGTGATTTGGCCGGCCCTGCACGTCGCCCACTTGGAGATAGGCAGCGGCCAACTCGCGGCGCGTGCGCCGGCCTCCAGGGGGGAGGTCGTCTGCGAAATCAGCGACTCGACCTTCCGCCGCAGACTGGTGTCGTGCGCGCAGGCGCGCGCCAGGAAGGCGCTCTGCTCGGAGCGGTCAGCGCACACTCGAGCGCGGAGCCGAGCACAGCCTTGACCTGGTCCCAGCGAGCGGCAGCCAACGGTCTGCCCCTTTTGTCACAGACGTTCGGGATTGCGAAGTCCCGCCCGCCTAGACACGCAACTTAATTGCCCGCGCCGGTGCAGCCCGCCAACCCTTCAAGGTGAGGAAGGTCGGCGGACCCGCACCGCGGTCAGCGCCGGCGTCGGACCGCACCGACAGCCGCCACCAAGCCAACCGCGGCGAGAGCGACGGCGGAAGGCTCCGGCACGGGGTAGGTGGTGATGGTGAAGTTATCCACGCTGATGGTGGCGATCTCGCTGGCGAAGCGCAGCTTGAACTGCGTGGGGTCGAGGTTCGGGTTGCCGCTGCTAATCGTCGCGATGCCGATCTGCCCGCCAAAGCCCGCGAGGATGTTCGTGGTGCCGACGAAGATCGTGAAGTTGTCGTTCTGTAGCGCGAGCGTGCCGCCGCCGGGGGCGGCGATGTTCACGGTGGAGCCGGTGTTGTTCACCGCCAGCGTGAGGCGCTGCGTGCCGGTGAAGGCGGTGCCGTTGACGGAGAGCGCGTAAGAGTCGAGCAATTTGATGGGGTGC
>CALMOL010000159.1 GCA_937871685.1 uncultured Verrucomicrobiota bacterium | reverse complement strand
CGTGGCGCTCGGCTCGCCGCTCTACATGGCTCCGGAGCAGTGGGAAGGCGACAAGGGGCGCGTCAGCGGGCGCACCGACCTCTACGCGCTGGGTTGCATCGCCTTCCAGCTTCTCGTGGGGCGGGCGCCCTTCGCGGCGGCCAGCGCCCCGGCGCTCATGATCCAGCACTTGGAGGCGCCCGCCCCGCGCCTCGCGGACGCGCGCCCCGGCCTGCCCGCAGCGTGGGACGCGGCCGTGGCGCGCCTGCTCGCGAAGGATCCCGCGGAGCGCTTCGCCACCGCGGGGGATTTCCTGCGCGGGTTGCAGGCAGCGGGGCCGGGGTCGGCCGCGTTGCCGGCGGTCGTTCCCGACGACCGGCCGCTGGCATCCCCGCCGACATTGCTTCCCCCGCCGGCGGAATCTGCCCGGCCGGCGCGCGGCGTGCCGCTGTGGGCGTGGGCCGTGGGCGGGGCGCTTTGCGGGGCTGCGATTCTCACCCTGATCCTGCGCGGCGGGAACGATCCGGGGCGGGGCACGCCGACCGTCCCGACGCCTTCGCCGCTCGTCGCGCCGACCGCGTCGCCGGCGATCCCCCGCGCTGCTTCCGCGGACCCCCTCGCCGCCACCCGCGAGCAGCCGCACGAGATTCCCGGCCTCGGGATGCGCTTCGTGCCCGTGCCAATCGCGAGCGGCCAGGTGCTCTTCTCGGTGACGGAAACGCGGGTGCGCGACTACGCCGCCTTCGTCGCCGAGACCGGCCACGACACCTCCCGGGGCGAACAGATGTATGCCACGCGAGCCGACGGCTGGAAGCGGCGCGACAACGCCAGCTGGCGCGAGCCCGGTTGGGAGCAGACGGAGGAGCATCCCGTCGTCGGGGTGAGCTGGGAGGAGGCGAACCAGTTCTGCGAATGGCTCACCGCCCGCGAGCGCCGCGCCGGCCGCATTCCAGAGCGGCTTCGTTACCGGCTCCCGACCGATCTCGAATGGAGCGCCGCCGCGGGCTTGGCGAACGAGCCGGGCGCGACGGCCCGCGACCGCGACGACAAGGTCCGCGGCGTGTATCCGTGGGGCACGGAGTGGCCGCCGCCGCCGGGCGCGGGCAACTTCGCCGGCGAGGAGGCGCGCGTGGGCCGCGAGCCGGAGGACTTTCCGGTGCTCGCCGGCCGGCGCGACGCCTTCCCGCGCACCGCGCCGGTGGGCTCCTTCGCGCCGAACGCGCTCGGCCTTCACGACCTCGCGGGCAACGTGTGGGAATGGTGCGCCGACCCGTATCCCACGCTGGTGGGAATCTCCCGCGTGATCCGCGGCGGCTCGTGGGCAAATGCCGACGCGGCGCGCCTCCAGACTTCCTGCCGCGGCTACGACACGCCCGGCCACCGCGGCGACCGCATCGGCTTCCGCCCGGTGCTCGCGGAGGATTCACCGCGTTGAGCGCTCGGGCGGGGTGCTTCGCGAATCATCAGCCTGCGAAGCGGACCCGCGTGGAGGCGCCATGGGCGTCGAGGCCTTCGACGCGGGAGAATTCCTCGATGTGCGGCAGCGAAGCGCGCAACGAGGCCTCGTCGGCGCGCACCCAGCTCGTGCGGCGCTGGAACATCGCGGCCTCCAGGCCGCCGGAGAACTTGGCCGCGCCGCCGGTGGGCAGCGTGTGGCTGGGGCCGGCCAGGAAGTCGCCTGCGGCTACGGCCGACCACGGGCCGAGAAAGATCGCGCCGGCGGAGACGATGGATTCGGAGAGCGACTCGGCCGCCGCGCCTTGGAGGGAGAGGTGCTCGGGCGCGTAGGCGTTCGTGATGCGCACGGCTTGGTCGAGGTCGCGCGCCAGGATGAGGACGGCGTGTTTCTCCAGCACGGCGGCAAGCTGCGCGCGGCGGGAAAGGGCGGCGGCTTGGCGGGTGATCTCGGCGCGCACGGCTTCGAGGAGGGCGGGGGTGGGGGTGACGAAGACCATCCCGCTGTCGCCGCCGTGCTCGGCCTGCGCGAGGAGGTCAGCGGCCACCCATGCGGGATTGGCCTCGGCGGAGGCGAGCGCCAGCACCTCGCTGGGGCCGGGCAGAAGGTCGATGGCGACACGGCCGGTGAGCTGCCGCTTGGCCTCCACAACCCACGCGCTGCCTGGCCCGGCGATTTTCAGCACCGGCCGGATGGTCCCGGTGCCGTAGGCGAGCGCGGCGATGGCCTGGGCGCCGCCGATCTTCCAAACCTCCGTGGCGCCGGCAAGCTTTAGCGCCGCGAGCAGGGCGGGGGCGATGCGACCGTCCTCCCCCGGCGGCGTGGCGACGGCGATCTCGGGGCAGCCGGCCGCGGCGGCGAGCGGCACGGTCATCAGCGCGGTGGAGACGAGCGGCGCGCTGCCGCCAGGCACGTAGATGCCCACCCGTTCCAGCGGGCGGTGGCGCTCGCCGACTAGCATGCCTTGGGCGTTGGTCATGGACCAGTCGCGCCGGAGGCCGCGCCCGGCGAAGGCGAGGACGTTCGCGTGCGCCGCGCGCAGGGCGTCCATCGTGCGCGCCTCGACCTGGGCGCCGGCAGCAAGGAATTCCTCGTCCGTCACGCGCAGGGCGGCGACGGTCGGCGCGGTGAAACGTTCGAAGCGGGCCGTCAGCCGGAGCACGGCTTCATCGCCTTCGGCCCGCACGACCGCGAGGATGTCGGCCACGGCGGCGCGCACGCTCTCGGAGGGCTCGTGGTGGCGGTCCAGCGACGCGATGGCGGCGGCGAAGTCGGGATCGGCGTGGGAGAGGGTTCGCATGGCGGGCGGGCACCGTGGCACAGGGGCTCGTCGGCGCTAGGCGAGGTGGAGGGAGGCTGCGACGGCGGAAGCGGGTGCGGTGACGTTGTCGGTCTGGCGGTCGCTCCTGGGACCGCTGGCATCCTTGCCGGCGGGTTCTCTCCGGGGAGCAAGCTTCTCGGGGCGAAAAATATGACGCCCGTTCGCGCCCGGCCGGCAGGGATGCCGGCGGTCCCAGGAGGGGCCGTCAAACTTGGCCGTAGGCACAAAGGTTGGCGCGGCCGATCCGGGCGGAAGGGGTAGCCGGAGGTGGATTCGTGCTTTAGAGCGATCCGCCGCGCACCCAGCGGGCGAGGCGGGCGGGGTCGAAGTCGGCCAGCCAGGCGGCGCGCAGGAAGTCGGCGCCGTCGATCTTCCACTCGCGGAAGAAGTTTCGGTCGCCGCCGCACCCATACATGAGGTCGGCGGGCATCTCGCCGCGGAGCTTGGCCTTGGCCTTCTCGATGAGACGCGGCAGCCAGGGGATGTCGCCGATCTTGGCGTCCTTCGACGGGAGCGCGCCCATGTCGATCTCTTGGCCGGTCCGCTGGCCGCCCTGGACGAGGAGGAAGTATTCGCGCCGTGCGGCCGCGATGAGGAGGGCGCTGTCCTCGTCGGGCTCGCCGTATTTCACGGCGTCCTCGGCGAAGTCGTAGAGTTCTTGCGCGGTGTGCCCGAGGGCGGCCAGCTCGGCCGCCTGCGCCGCGTCGAAGAAGGCGTCGGACCCACGCCGGCCTTGCTGGTAGAGGGCGACGGCGTGGGCGTGAAGGGCGCGGAAAGAGCAGGTCCAGGGCATGGCAGAGGGGAGAGTGAAAAGTGAGAGGTGATCAGTGGAGCCGAGCGCGACAGCGCGCCAAGCGCCGAACGCGTGGCGAAATCGCGGGAACGCGGCCAAGTTGCGCCCCGCGTTTCGCGTCAGCCCACTTGTCACCTTTGCCCCGCGCACCCTGGCTGTCTCGCTTCGCTCGGCTCACCGATCACTTCTCACTT
>CALMOL010000158.1 GCA_937871685.1 uncultured Verrucomicrobiota bacterium | reverse complement strand
ACCTTCCACCCTCCGCCGCGGCTTCCTCGCGCTCTTCCTCTTCCTCTTTGCCAGCCCCTTCCTCCCCCTCCGCGCTCAGGTCCCTAATGACGCGCGGCAGCTCGTCGTGGCCGTCACCGACGACTGGGACACCTTCCTCGCCACGCTGTGGCGCTTCGAGCGCACCGGCCCCGGCGCGAGCGACTGGCGCGTGGTCGGCGGCCCGGTGCCGGCGGTCTTCGGCAAAAACGGCATGGCATGGGGCCGCGGCGTGGCCGGCGAGGGCTTGCCCGGCCGGCAAAAGCAGGAGCGCGACGGCCGCACCCCCGCGGGGATCTTCGCCCTGGGTCGCATCTACACCATGGACCCGGCGTTGCCGCCCGGATCAAATTATCCCTTCTACCGCGTGACGGACGCGGACGCCTGGCCCGACGACCCCAATAATCCCAGCTACAACCGCCTCGTCACCATCCCAGATCCCGCCGCGCGCCCGCCGTGGTGGAAGCGCCAGCGCATGAAAACCGAGGACTGGGCCTACCGCTGGCTGGTCGAGATTCGACACAATTCCGACCCCATCGTGCCCGGCGCCGGCTCGGCGATCTTCTTCCACATCCGCCGCGGTCCGCACAAGCCCTCCAGCGGTTGCACCACGATGGCGGTGAACGACTTGGTCTCGATCGTCAGGTGGGTTCGCGCCGACGCCCGCCCGCACTACGTGGCGCTGCCCCGCCGCGAATACGCCGCCCGCCAGGCGGAGTGGCGCTTGCCCGCGTTGCCGGCGGCGCGTCCTTGACCCGTCGCGTGGCGCGCGCCGCCCAGGGACGGCGCATCCCGTAGCGGGCCGGCAGCGGCGCGGGTCGGCTTTCGCGGACGAGCAGTCCACGCCGCTCCAGCAGCGCGACCGCGAGTTGAACCGCGCTCTTCGACAAACCTGTTCCCTCCGCGATCCCGCGCAGGCCGACCTCCACGCGCCCGTTGCCGTCGGCCTGTGCGCTCAGCCACAGCCACACGAGAAACGCCGTCGGCTGCCGGTCGTGGCCGACGATGTCAGGCAGCAGAATGTCCACCGCATAGCGGTCGAGGCGCACCGGATCGAGCCAGCGGGAGCGAGGCAAGGACATACCGTATAATGGACAATGCTTTTTAGGCACCCGCGAGCCAAAGACGTGGACGGCCCGCGCGCCGGCGAGAGTTTCCGCTCGCCATGATCACCCACGTCAAGTTCATCACCGTCCCCGTCCAAGACCAAGAGCGCGCCCTCGACTTCTACACGGAGAAGCTCGGCTTCACGGTCATCACCGACCAGCCCTTCGATGGCGCGCAACGTTGGATCGAGCTGCGCGTGCCCAAGGCCGAGACGCGCGTGGTCCTCTTTACCAGCGACGCAAACCGCGACCGCATCGGCACCTTCATGGACGCCGTCTTCGCCACGGACGACGTCCCGGCAGCCTACGAGACGCTCAAGGCGCGGGGCGTGGAGTTCGACGGCCCGCCCGAGGAGCAGCCGTGGGGCACCTACGTGATGATGCGAGACTCGGAAGGAAACCGCTTCTGCCTCTCCGAGTCCAAGGGCTGAGCGTGCAGAGGCGACGCCGTTGTAGAGGCGGCTCTGTCCGCGAATGCGGACGTGCCTCCTCTGACTTTTCTGCGGACGCGGCGGCGGCCACCCGAGGGAGAAAGCTTGAGGCGGCACGTCTGCTGCGCAGACAGAGCCGCCTCTACAGCACCATCGTTCGCGCCGCGATTTTGGCGGCTCGCGGCGTCTTGGAATTAGCTGGAGCGCTTGCCCCTGCCGCCGCCCGCGGCGCGGCGCGCCGCCATCGCCTTCTGCATCACGGGACCGATCTGCGGGTCGGCGCGGAGCATGGCATCGCGCATGGCAAGGCGGGCGCCGCGGCGGTCGCCGGCCTTCCACGCGGACTGCACGGCGGGATCGGCCATCGCGGCGCGGCGGGCGGCCTTGAGTCGGGAGAACTCCTCCGGCGTGAGCGCGGCGCGCACGGCCTCGCGCGTGGCTCGGTTGCCGTGGCCCATGCCACGGCCGCCGCGGGCAGGTTGATCGGGGGCGGCGGTGGCTTGCGCGAAGGAAGCGACCGGCAAGACCGCCGCGGAAAGCACGGCGAGGAGAGCGGCGAGGGACGATTTCATAGTCGGGGAGCTTTGGGATAGGTCGCACGGGGAATCCGGCGCGTGTATGTCCAGAACCCCCGCCGGCCGCGCCGGTTGCAGCCATTTTCGTCATTGAGGACCGGCGGCAGCGGTTCCACAAAGCGGAAGCCATTGCCCGGATGGTGGCCAATCGTCGCCTGCCTGCGGGCATTCCCTTGACCCCCGCGTGCCGCCGCCCCATCATGCGCGGTTTGGCCGCCGCCTGACTCCTGATTCTGTTGCCCCTCTCTTACCGATGAAGAAAATCGAAGCCATCATCAAGCCGTTCAAACTCGAGGAAGTGAAGGACGCCCTCGCCGAGCTAGGCATCGAGGGCATGACCGTTTCCGAGGTAAAGGGCTTCGGTCGCCAGAAGGGCCACACGGAGATTTACCGTGGCAGCGAATATACCGTGGACTTCCTGCCCAAGATCAAGATTGAGGTGGTGCTCGCCGAGAGCCTGCGTGACCAAGCCGTGCAGGCCATCGTCAAGGCCGCCAAGACCGGCAAGATCGGCGACGGCAAGGTCTTCGTCTCCCACATCGAGGACGCCGTCCGCATCCGCACCGAGGAGATGGGCGAGAAAGCGGTGTGACCCCGTCGGGGTTTCCGGCCGCCGAGGCCGTGCCGGACCTTGCCACCCGGCTCCATCCGCGAGCCGCGCGCTGGTTCGCGCGGCGCTGGGGGCGCGAGGGCTTCACCGAGGCGCAGCGCCTTTGTCTGCCGCACGTGCTCGCGGGCGAGAGCGTGCTGCTCCTCTCTCCCACCGGCTCGGGCAAGACGCTCGCCGGCTTCCTCGGCGTGCTTTCCGCCCTGCTCGCGGCGCGCGACGCCGACCCGGCCGGCAAGTTCCCGCCGGGCATCTTCGCGCTCTACGTCTCGCCGCTGCGCGCGCTGGCCTACGACATCCGCCGCAACCTCCAGCCGCCGCTCGACGGCATGAAGCTCGCGGACGAAATCCACGTCGGCGCCCGCACCGGCGACACCACCCCGGCCGAGCGCCGCAAGATGCGCGACCGGCCGCCGCACCTCCTGCTCACCACGCCGGAATCCCTCGCGCTCCTTCTCGCGCAGCCCGCGTGGCAACCGGTGCTCGCGCGCATCCGCTTCGTCATCGTGGACGAGGTCCACGCCTTTTTGGAAACACCGCGCGGCGCGGACCTCTCGCTCTCGCTGGAGCGCTTGGAGCGCTGCGCCCCCGGGTTCTGCCGCGTGGGCCTCTCGGCCACCGTCGGCTCGCCGGAGATCGCCGCGCGCTGGCTCGTCGGGGAAGATCGCCCCTGCCGCCTCGCGCAGGCCGACGCCGGCGCGCGCCGGCTCGACGTGGCCGTGTATTCGCCGCTCCGGCGCAATCCGTATCCGCCCTCCGGCGAAGGCCACAAGCGCTTGCTCGAAGAGCTCGCCGGTGTGATCCGCACGCATCGATCGGTGCTCGTCTTCACCCAAACGCGCTCCCGCGCCGAGGCGCTCGTGCTCGACTTGCACCGTGTTCTGCCGCGTTTGTCGGAAAAGATCGAGATCCACCATGGCTCGCTCGATCGCGACGTGCGCCTGGACGTGGAGGAGCGCCTCAAGGCCGGCGAACTGCGCGCGGTGGTGTGCTCCGCGTCGCTGGAGTTGGGCGTGGACATCGGCGCCATCGACCTCGTGGTGCTGCTGGGCTCACCCAAGAGCGTGGCGCGCTCCCTCCAGCGCGCCGGCCGTTCGGGGCGCTCGCTCAAAGTTCCGAGCCGAGCGCTCTTCGCCGCGCTGAACGTCCACGACCTCCTCGAGTGCGCCGTGATCGCGCGGCTGATGCGCGCGCGCCGCCTGGAACCGTTGCGCCTGCCGCCCGCGCCGCGCGATGTGCTCGTGCAGCATGTGATGGGCATGATCGTGGCCGAGCCGGGCATCACGCCGGGCGAGATCTTCCGCACCCTTGCGCGCGCCGCGCCGTTTGCCGACTTGCCGTCCGGCGAGGTGGAGCGCGCCGCGGTGTTCCTGGCCGGCGGCGGGCGCTCGCTGGAGAAGAACTACGCCGCCGAATTCGGAAAAATTGTCGTGTCTGACGGCCGCCTCCACCCGGCCGGTCCTCGCGCGGCGCGGCAGTTCCTCATGAACGCCGGCACCATCCCGAGCGAGGCCCACGTGCGCGTGCGCGCCGGCCGCCGCGTCCTTGGCTGGCTGGACGAGGACTTCGTGAAGTGGCTCAAGCCGGGCGATGTGTTCGTGCTCGCCGGCAAGGTGGTGCGGATGCGCGAGGCCGGCGTGAACGAGGTGAAGGTGGACCTCGCCCCCGGCGCGCGGCCAAACGTTCCCATCTGGACCTCGCGTCGCATGCCGCTGGAATCGCACCTCGCCGAGGAGGTCAACGCCGCGCGCGGCCGCCTCGGCGCGCTCGACTCGGAGGCGATGACCGAGACGCTCGCGGAGGAATGGGGTCTCTCGCTGGCGAACGCGCAGGCCGTTGCGCGCCAATTCGCGGCGCAGCGGCGCGTGTCGCGCATCCCGCGGCCGGGCCTCGTCCTCATCGAGCGCCACGCGGAGGCGCCGCAAGGCCTCGGCTTCGCCGGCAAGGAAGGGCTCACGAACTTTTTCTTCCACACCCTCGCCGGCCGCGGCGCCAACGACACCCTCGCGCGCGTGGCCGCATGGCGCCTGGAGCAAGCCCGCGGCGTCGGTGCCGAGGCCGGCGTGGACGACTACGGCTTCCTGCTCACCGTGCGCCGCGGCGCGGAGCCATCGCTCGATGAATGGCGCGCCTTCCTCGCCCCGGCCGGTGCGGAGGACGCGCTCCATCAATCGCTGAAGAACGCCGAGCTGGTGCGCTGGCAGTTTCGCCACGTCGCTCAAACCGGCCTGATGGTGCCGCGCCAACTCCTCGGCGCGGAGCGCCGGCACCACCAGATGCGCTTCTCGGCCGAGCTCCTCTACCGCGTGCTCGACGAGCACGAGCCCGATCACATTCTGCTGGAGGAAACCCGCCGGCAGGTGCTCCACTACTTCCTCGATTTCCCCCGTGCCCAAGCCTGGATGGAATCCGCCGCCGCATCCGCGATGGAATGGGAAATGGTCGAGACGCCGCAGGTCTCCCCCTTCGCCTTCCCGCTCTACGCGAGCCGCGTGCGCGAAAGCCACTTCCACGCCGACCCCGAGGCCGCGCTGGAGCAATGGCACGCGGAGATGTTCGCCGAGTGCGAGGAAGGCACCTGAAGGTGCGACTTCATAAGAAGCGAAGCTCTGCGACAACGATTGGCGTCTCGTATCCCCACCATTCAAAGACTGGCAGGTGCGTGTCCGTGGGAAGCTGAGCCCGGATTGGCGTTATTCCTCGTTGCACGCAGCTGTTCTGATGAAACTCGGCGCCCCGGAACTCCCATGGCTCGATCCCATCCTCTTCCAATGGTCGGTGACCCAGAATCCTACCTCCGCTTTTCGTGATTGCCCAGAGGTGCACTTGGCCTTGATCGATGCACTTCGCGCCTGAAATGGATTCCGACGTTGGCGGCCGGTCGCCGTGCCAGTCGAGCACGCCCGCCAGGAATCTCACCCGCATGCTGGGAAGCAGTTCGATGACTCGGCCGCAGCCGAAGGTGCCATCTTGCAAGGGAAGCGCCCAAAACTGGCCGGGCAACATCCTCGCGGTAGATTTGGGAACGAAGGGATACGAGGTCTTCTTCACCGGCCGTTGAGTGGGAAATCGACGCGGGAAGCCTGGCGAAATCGTCGAGAACATCCCGGTCCAGCCGTGCGCCTTAATCCAGGAACTTCCCCGGGTTCAGGATGCCCTTTGGGTCGAGCGCGTCCTTGATCGTGCGGTGCAGCGCGCGGGCCTCGGCGGGCACGGCCTGGGGCCACCAGCGGAGCTTGGCGAGGCCGATGCCGTGCTCGCCGGTGATGGCGCCGTCCCAGGCGATGACTTGGCGGAACAGCTCGTCGAGCGCTTCCTCGGAGCGCGCGCGCACGGCGGGGTCTTCGTGGTGGGCCACCATGATGTTGACGTGGATGTTGCCGTCGCCGGCGTGGCCGAAGCAGGCCACGGGAAAACCATGCTTGGCTTCCAGGCCGGCGGCGAAGTCCATCAGGTCCACCACGCGGCCGCGCGGCACGGTCACGTCCTCATTGAGCTTGATGAGGCCGCTGGCTTTCAAGGACTCGGAGAACCCCCGGCGCAGGGCCCACAGCGCTTCCACTTCCATGTCGCCGTGCGCGGCGCGCACCTCGAGCGCGCCGGCCTCGCGCAGCAGGCGCTCCAGGTCGGCAATCTCGGCGCGCACCGCGCCGGCGTGGCCGTCCACCTCAAGCAAAAGGTGCGCGTCGCCCGGCGGCACGCGGTCGGCGCCGAGGTGCGCGCGGGCCGCGCGCAGCGTGAAGGCGTCGGCGATCTCCAGGGCCGCCGGCAGGAAACCCGCGCCGAAGATGGCGCGCACGCCGGCCGCCGCGCCGCGCACCGTGGGGAAGGCCGCCGCCAGGCCGCCGCGCGTCGCCGGGTGCGGCAGGAGCTTCAGCGTGGCCTTCGTGGTGATGCCGAGCATTCCCTCGGAGCCGACGAAGAGGCCGATCAGGTCGAAGCCAGTCTTGTTCTTGTGCGTGCGGGCGCCCAGCCGCGCGAGCGTGCCGTCGGCCAGCGCGACTTCCAGGCCGGCCACGTAGTTCCGCGTGACGCCATACTTGAGGCAGCGTGGGCCGCCGGCATTGGTGGCAATGTTGCCGCCGATGGTGCAATTCTTCAGCGAGGCGGGATCGGGCGGGTAGAACATTCCCTTCGCCCGCGCCGCCGCCTGGAGGTCGGCGGTGACCACGCCCGGCTCGACCACCGCGATGAAGTCTTCGTCGTGCAGCTCCAGGATGCGATTCATCCGCGCCAGCGAGAGCGCCACGCCGCCGCGCTGGGGCACCGCGCCGCCCACGTAGCCGTAGCCCGCGCCACGCGCCGTGACGGGCGCGCCGTGCTCATGCGCCACCCGCAGCGCCGCGCAAACATGCTCCGCGCTCTCCGCCCACACCACCGCCTCGGGCGGAGCGTGCGCGAACCACTTGTCCCCACCGTGCGCCTGGCGCGCGTCGGCGTCGTCCGAGACGCATTCGGGCGGGAGGACGGCGCGGAGGGCAGAGAGGAGAGACATGGCCGAGAGGAGGGAAATGGAAGATGGCAGCAACCGCGGCGACCAAGTCGCAACGCTCCGTCATGAGGATCACTCTGAAGAGGGCCGCGCGGCCTGCCCTCCCGCTTCCTGCCATCCTCCATCCTCCATCTTCTCGGTCCTTCCCCCAGCCACCTTCGCCCCGCGAAACTTGAAAGTCCCCAGCGCCTTGGCCACCAGCGTGCCGTCGTCGCGCGTCACCTCGCCCTCCGCGCAGGCCATCGAGCGGCCCTGCGGCCACGCGCGCGCCTTGGCGACCAGGCGGCCGGACGCCGGCGCGAGGAAGCTCGTCTTCAATTCCAGCGTCGCGCCGATGCGATACTCCGGGTCGAGCGAACGGCCCGCGGCGCTCACGGCCACGTCCAGCAGCGTGAAGGTGACGCCGCCGTGCGCCACGCCCCAAGAGTTGAGCAGCTCCGGCCGCAACGTCAGCGCGAGCACGGCCTCGCCCGGCGTGATTGAGACGCACTCGACGCCGAGCATCTCGACAAAGGGATTGGGGGACGGAAGCTTCATTGCGCAGTCTCGCCGAGCCCGCCGCGGAAGGCGAGGATCGGCGAGCGTCGGGGACCTCTCGGCACCGCGATCATATTCAGCGCTATCGAAGACCATCCCACGCGGAGGGGGCGCATGACTTGGACTGCCTGAAGGACGACGGGCCTTCCTCGGCCGCAAGCTTCGCCGATTCCCAGATGAGGCGGGTTGTAATTCAGATGCGCACGGATCGGAGGTGGATGCAGCCGGCCTGGGTCAGGATGAGCGCATCTTGAGATCAGATGAGCACAGGTTGATCCAGCATGAGCACATCTTGAGTCCAGATGTGCGCGGACCAAACCGGCATGAATTCATCTTGATTCCAAATGCGCGCGTGCCAGACCAGCATGAGCGCATCTTCCTGAAGGATGCGCCCGGACAGGCCCAAGATGCGTGCATCCCGCCGGGGAATGAGCGCATTCGAGAAGCGGATGAGCTCATCCTGAAAACAGATGGGCTCATCTGACCGGCAGATGCGCGCACTCCGATCTTGTCCGCCCGCGGCGCTCCCTCGCCTGCTTCTGGGCGAGCATCGGTCGGTATCGCCGGGTCAAGGGCTGAGTTCGACCTCGCACCCGTCCGGGACGGCACGCCAGAGTTCCTCGATCTCCTCATTAGTCACGGCCACGCAGCCGATGGTCCAGTCGCCGAGCGCGGCGACCGAGCCGTTGAGGACGTAGCCGTTGGGCAGGCCGTGGATCATGATGTCGCCGCCGGGCGGACGTTTCATTTTGGCGGCGTAGGCGCGATCGGCCGCGTTCGGATACGAGATGCGGAGGGAAAGGTGATACTTCGAATTCGGATTGCGCCCGGAGATCGTGTAGCGGCCTTCCGGCGTGCGGTTGTCCCCCTCGAATTGCTTGTGGCCGACCGGGGCGCCGCCGAGCGCGATGCGGTATGTCTTGAGCGCGAATCCACTCGCAGACACGGTCATCTCACGCGCCGCCTTGCGGACGTGGATGCGGTCGATCCGCACGCCCTCCGGTAGCGGCGGGGCGGGAACGGGCGAAGGAAGCGGCGCGGGAACGGCCGGCGTAGCCT
>CALMOL010000157.1:6601-20203 GCA_937871685.1 uncultured Verrucomicrobiota bacterium | reverse complement strand
GGATTGTTGGCAGGCGGGGCGGGGGTGCCGGAGGGGGCACGGCGCCCGTTTTCGCCGCCCCCGCCGCGGAGCGCGGCGAGGGAGTCGATCACGTCGTCGAGCGTGGCTTGGCCGAGCATCTGGGTCGCCTTGATGAGCGCGATCTCGAAGTGGAGCTTGCGGTCGGGTGCCCACTTGATGCGCTGCTCGGCGGCGCCGAAGTGGTCGATCAGCTCCATGAGGCGGCCAGCTTCCATGGCGGCGGACTGCTCCTTGACGCGGGCGAGCATCGCCTCGTCCAGCTCGGCGGCGAGCGAGTCGGGCGCGTGGCGGGCGACGAGAAGATTACGGAGATGAGCGATGAGGTCGGCCAGCGCGCGCAGGAGATCGCGGCCGGCGGCGGCCTCCTCGTCGAGCCACGCGAGCGCGCCGGCGGCGTCGCGGCCGAACAATTGGTCCGCCAGCGCGGCCACGCGCTCGGGGGCGGTGAAACCGAAAACCCCGCGCACGTCCTCGGCCGTCACCTCGTCGCCGCAGAAGGAGACGAGCTGGTCGAGCATGGACTCGGCGTCGCGCAGGCCGCCCTGCGCGCCGCGCGCCACGGCGAAGGCGGCGTCCTCGGGCAGGCGGACCTTTTCCTGGTCGGCGATGTGCCGCAGGTGCTGGGAGATCAGGGGCGCCGGGATGCGCCTGAGGTCAAAGCGCTGGCAGCGCGAGAGGATGGTCGGCAGAACCTTGTCGGCCTCCGTGGTGGCGAAGATGAACTTCACGTGCGGCGGCGGCTCCTCCAGCGTCTTGAGAAGGGCGTTGAAGGCCGCCTTCGAGAGCATGTGAACCTCGTCGATGAGGTAGATCTTGAAGGGCGACTTGGCGGGGGCGAAGCGCGAGTTCTCGATGAGCTCGCGGGCGGACTCGACGGAGTTGTTCGACGCGCCGTCGATCTCGATCACGTCGAGCGAGCGGCCGTCGGCGATCTCGCGGCAGTTGGAGCACACGCCGCAGGGGTCGGGCGTGGGGCCGCCGCGCTCGCAGCAAAGGGCCTTGGCGAGGATGCGCGCGGTGGTCGTCTTCCCGATGCCGCGCGGGCCGACGAAGAGCCAGGCCTGGGCGAGGCGCTTGGAGCGCAGGGCATTCTGGAGCGTCTGGACGACGTGGTCCTGGCCGACGACCTCGCCAAAGGTCTGCGGGCGGTATTTGCGCGCGAAAACCTGATACGGGGCAGCGGGGGAAACGGCGGCGGCGCGGGAACTCACGCGAAGAGCCTCGCGCCGTTCCCCCCGGCGGCAAACGGGAAAAGCGTGCGTGCCATGGCGCCCACGATTTTTCGGCGACGGGCCCGCTCGTCTCGCGCATAAAAACGGGCGGAAGGAGCCAGTCCTTCCGCCCGGAAAAGCGGTCGCGCGCGGCCGAGCCCGCTCAGGTTTCCTTTCGCCGGCGACGCACCGCGCGGGCCACGCCGAGCGCGCCGGCCGCGGCCACGAGCGCCACGGTGGACGGCTCCGGCACGGGGACGGGGGCCGCGGTGAGCGAGATGAAAGAGAACCCTGTGTTCGTGGCAAAGCCGCCGATCCGCGTGGCTGCTCCAGTGGTGAGGTTGATGGAAAACAGCGATCTGAAAAGGGTGCCCTCAGGTTGCACGAGCGAGGGGCCGTCCTGGGTGGGGAGGAAGGCGGCCGCCGCCAGAAACGCCTCGCCGGTGCCGAGGATCTCGAAGCCGAGGTTCGTGGGATCCTGAAAAACAAGGCCCAGGGAGCCGACCGAGAAAACTTGGCCCAGGTTGGGGGAGGGACTCGTGTTCGGGCCGCCGATGGTGACGAGATCGCCCCGGTTAACGTCCACGCCGTAGAGCGTCGTGGAAGCTGCGCCCGCGAAAGAGTTCGTGTAAGCGATTCCGCGAATGTTCGGCGAATCCTTCCCCCCGGCCGCGTAGAAAAGCGTGGTGTCGGTGTTGGAGATGGTGCCGGTGCCGGGATTGACGCGGAGATTGCCGTTGCCGTTGAGCAAGCGGAGGCGGTCGTTGGGCGAATTCGTGGGGTTGAAGTCTATCACCGGGTTGGCCCCCTCGGACAGGACGATGCCGCCAGCGGATCCGACCACGGTGGCCGAGCCGGTGGCGGGATTGATGGTGTAGAGGGTGGATGAGCCCGTGCCCGTGTTGGTGGCGACGCCGTAGAGCAGGCCGTTGCCGGGCCGGAAGTCGATGGAGAAAAGGCTCTCGCCCGCCGCGAGATTGGTCACGCTCACGGTGGAAAGCGCCGTGTCGGGATTGGCCGAGTTCACCGTGACGATCTGGTTGCCAGAAGTCAGGGCGTAGAGGGTGGTGCCGGAACCTTGGCCGGCGGCCGGGCCGGCGAGGCCAAGCAGGGCCAGCGCGGCGAGGGGAAGGAAGGAGTGCGGTTTCATGGGTCTGGGAGGTGCCGGCCAGAAAACAAAATCGCCGCCGAGCCGGCAAGCAAAAAAAAGCGGGCGCGGCGATTTTTTTTACAGCCCGTGGTCCCAATCCTTCCACACCGGTTCCAAACCTCGGGCGCGCAGGGCATCGGCAACGGCAGCGGGGGAGCGACCGTCGGCGATTTCGAACTGTCCGGTGGCACGCGTGGCGACGTGGTCGTCTCCGTTCGCGGTCAGTTCCTGCCGACGGCCGCGCACGGTGAGGTGGAGGTCATCGGAACCCGCGCCGGTGTAGCCGCCCGGCTCGGTGTGGGAGCCGGCGCTCATCAAGGTATAGCCAAGTGGCGCCACGGCGTCACGCAAGGCAGCCGGTTCGCGCGTGCTCAGCACGAGGCCTACCTGGGGGAAGCACTCGCGCAGGGCGAGGGCAAGTTGCACCCACTCGCGGTCGGGGAGGACGCCGCGTGGCTGGAACTCGCCCGCCGCCGGCCGCAGGCGTGGCAAGGCCACGGTGAGGTGCGCGCGCCACGCGGCGCGCAGGAGCCATTCTAGATGCGCGGCGAGCGCGCGCGCCTCCCAGCGCCAGTCGGGGTGCAGGCCGAAGAGCGCACCAAGACCGAGGCGGCGGAAGCCGGCCTCGTGGGCACGCTCGGGGGTATCCAGGCGCCAAGCCCAGTCGCGCTTGGGGCCGGCGGTGTGAAGCTCGGCATAGGTCTCGCGATGATAGGTCTCCTGATAGACGACGAGGCCCTCCGCGCCGGCCGCGACGAGCGGCGCGTATTGCTCCACGGAGAGCGGGCCGAGCTCGAGGGAGACGCCCGGGATGCCGGCCTCGTCGCGCACGCGGCGGACGCATGCCTCCACGTAGCCGCCCGAGACCCACTTGGGATGCTCGCCGGCGACGAGGAGGAGGTTGCGGAAGCCCTCCGCGGCAAGGTGGCGCGCCTCGCGGACCACGTCGTCCGGGGTGAGCGAGACGCGCAGGATGGGATTGTCGCGCGAGAAGCCGCAATAGGCGCAGTTGTTCACGCACTCGTTCGAGAGGTAAAGCGGCGCAAACAGGCGCATTGCCTGGCCGAAATGCCGGCGCGTGAGGGCAGCGGCCCGGGAGGCGCGTGCCTCCAGCTCGGCGTCGGCGCACGGCTCCAGGAGCGCGGCAAAGCGGCGGGCAAGGGGAGAGGGTGACGCTAGGACGGCGTCGCGGGACTGCGAAAATGCCATCGGCGGCAGTTGACGGGCAAGGGTTCTGACCTTAGGCGGCGGCAAGCCTTCGGGCATCCGAATTCGCGTCCTATCCGTATGGCAAGCGTGGCCGCGCGTTCCTGTCCCAACTCCGCGGCGGGGGCGGCGCTGGTGGTCGCGGTTGCGGCGGGGGGCGGGGCGGGCCGGCCGGCCGAGGGCCGGGCGCTGGTGGGATCCGCCGAACTCGGGCGGATGCAGGCGGCGGTGGACGACTTCATGGCGGCCTACTTCGCCGCGGCACGGCCAACCTACGCGGAGGGCGTGCTCCACACCACGCTCTATGACGACGCGGCCGAGTTCGTGTGTCGGCCGGGGAAGCGCCTGCGCCCGCTGCTCTTCCTGCTCGCGCACCGCGTGTTCCAGCGGGAGGGATCGCCGGCGGTGACGGGGCGCGATCTCCTCGCCGTCGGCGCGAGCCTGGAGCTGCTGCACGGCTTCATCCTCATCCACGACGACATCATCGATCGCTCCGAGACGCGCCGCGGCCGGCCCACGCTGCATCGCGTGCTGGAGGCCCGGCTGCCGGCCTTCGCGGACCGCAGTCGCACGGGCAAAAACCTCTCGCTGGTGCTGGGCGACATCCTCTTCGCCCTCGCGCAGCAATGCCTGCTGGAGGCCGAAAGCGTGCCGGCCGCGCTCCGCGTGCAACTGGGCCGGCTGCTGCTCGGCTGCTTGATGGAGACCGGCTTCGGCGAGGCGGCCGACATCCTTTACGGCTCGCGTGACATCTCCAAGCTCACGCTCGCCGAGATCGAGAGGATGTATCTGCTCAAGACGACTCGCTACACCATCGAGTGTCCGCTGGCGATGGGTGCCACGCTGGCCGGCGCGGACCCCGCGGCTGTGGCCTGCCTGGAGGCGGTGGCGCGGCCGGCGGGCCTGGCGTTCCAAATTCAGAACGATCTGCTGGAGTTCGCCCGCTTCGAGGTGAGCGACCTGGACGTGCCGGCCGATATCCTGGAGGGCAAGAAGACGGTGCTGGTCCACACCGCGTTCGAGATGCTTGGAGAGACTGACCGCGGCCTGCTGCAACTGTGCTTCTCCGCGGCCGGGCCCAGCGACGCCACCGTTTCCAAGGCGCGCGAGCTGATCTCCAAGAGCGGCGCGGTGACTCGCCTGCGCCGCCGCATCGAGGACTTGCTGCGCGAGGCGGAGGGAGCGGTGCGCGCCACGGAGTTCGGCCCCGCTGAGCAGGCAGGCCTCGCCGGGCTGCTGCGCATGGTGCGCGACGCCGCGGATCGGGCGCCGGCCGGGCGGTGAGGCGTCAGGCGGAGAAGAACTTTCGCACGGCCGGCGACCGGCGCAGCGCCGCCAAACCTTTGTAGGCAGCGATTTCATCGGGCATGGCCGCGAGCTGGCGACCGAAGGCCCCGCGCAGGGCGGGATCGGCAAGCGCCTCGGCGAGCGGCGCAACGCGCACGCCGATGATAAACAGAATTGCCTCCGCGCGCGGCAGCGCGACGAAGGCTTGATGCTCCAGGCGCAGCCACACGCGGTTGGGCGGCGTGTCGGCCTGAAGGCGCGGGAGACCGCGGCGCGGATGCTGGTTGCGGTCGGGCGCGGCGGCGAGACCCCAGTTCTCGCGCTCGAAGACCGCGCCGGGCGCGAGGCGGTCCAGGAAAGTGGCGATGCGCGCGCCGAGGTCGGCGTTGAGCGTGGGGACGACGCCGTGGATTTCCGGCACCGTGAGGCCGAGCTTTTCGGTGACGGCCCAGTGCGAGGGAAAGCACACGCAGCCGGCGACTAGCCGGGGGGAGCCGGGAGGACGAAGGATGGAGGATGGCAGGGGACGCGGCGATGGGAGTTCGGGTTCCGGATTGATGCTCGCTTTCATCCGTGCGCGTGCGGCCGATATGTCCGCTTCCTGCCATCCTCCATCCTCCATTCTCTCGGTTTTTCTCGGTCTGCGGAGCAGCACCCAGTCTGGTTCCCAGCGGCGGCCCAGCGCAGCGGCGCCGGCGGCGTCGGGCGTGATCTCGCCGGGGGCGAGGCCGAGCCATTCCGTGGTCTCGGCGAGTGCGGGTGCAGCAGCCCCCTCCCACGTCACGCAATCCGCGCGCGCGGCGGGGTCATCGAGCCAGCGGGTGCGCTCGGCGAGGGTCTCGCTGTCGGGCACGTCGAGCTGGCCGCGCCACCAGTCGGGCTGGCCGCGGCGCACGCCGAATTGGAAGCGGTAGCTTTCGCCGCCAAGCAAGCGTGCGAGGTCAAAGCCGGGGGGCGGGGCGGTCATGGCTTACGTGGCAAGCACCCCTCCGTGATGTGCGGCGTAGGCGGCAACAGCGACGGCGTCCGCGAGCATCGCTTCAAGCACGGCCGCCAGCGGTTCAACCGTCCACACGCCGGAAAGGATCGAGCGATCGCCGGTGGGTCGGTGTTCAAAAAGGAAGGTCGGCCGCTGGGTGACCGCCAGCGCGTCGAACTCGCGCCCGCTCGCCTCGATGCGCGCGGCGGTCCCCGGACGACGCGCTTCCTCAAGGAGCTTGGTGGCATCGAGACCGGACGCTTCCGCGGCCGCGGCTACGGCCACGTCCCACTGGCCAATGCGGCGGCCCTCGCGCACTCCAGCGCGGGCAATGGCGAGGCGCACGCGATCGTCCACCACCCCAAGCGTGCGGGCCGCCTCGGCGACAAGGTTGGGCGCAGGATACGATCCCCAGCCGTCCTCGAACCACGCGGAATTCAGCATAAAGGGCGAGCGCGTGATCGTGCCGGAGCGACGGTAAAACCATTCGAGTTGCGCGCGGGACTTGGGCATCCCCGTCGCGTCCATCATCGCGATCTTCCAGCGAAACTCAGCTTGGCCGTTGAAGCGCCGCTTCAATTCCGCCCATGCCGGCTCGGCCCAAGTGCACCAGGACGAGACGACTTCCAGGTAATACGTGACGGTGACGGCGGGCGGCGAGGACATGGGGGGAGCGAAGATGGCAGCAGGCGCGGCGGACGGGAAGCATGTCGCGCAACGCGCCGGCACCTTTTCCTGCGCCTTTCCTGTGCTTGGCTGCGGCGTGCGTTTCCCCCGCCGCCTCCTCCTTCTTGCGCTGCCGCTGGTCCTTGTGCTCGCCGCCGGCTGCCGGCGGGCATCACCGTTTTTGGAGCCGGGGCCGGATGGGAAGCCGCGCGTGCTCATTTGGCATCAGAAGAGCGGTCAGGAGCGCGCCCTGTTTGAGAAGCTCGTGGCCGAATACAACGCCGCGCACCTGGATCGCCGCGTGGAGGCGCTTTACCGCGAGAACGAGGAGATGCGGAACCTCTTTGTCATCGCCGCCGTCGCCGGGCAGGGGCCGGACCTCGTCTATGGGCCCTCGGACAACGTCGGCGTGTATCACGTCACGCGCACGGTGCGTCCGCTCGATGGGCTGCTGCGTCCTGGGCTGCGCGAGCAATTCATCCCCGAGGCCGCCGTGGCCTACGAGGGCAAGACGTGGATGCTCGCCGAGCAGATCGGCAATCACCTCGCGCTCATCTATGACCCCGTGCGCGTGCCGGAGCCGCCAGGGACGCTCGACGAGCTGATCACGCTCGGGAAGAAGCTCACGCGCGCCCGTTCCGGAGAGGGCAAGGCCGACGAATACGGCCTCACCTGGAACTATCGCGAGCCGTATTTTTTCATCCCGTTCCTCACCGCCTTTGGCGGTTGGGTGATGGATGACAATGGCCGGCCCACGCTCGACAACGACCGCACGGCCGCGGCGCTCCAGTTCGTCCTCGACCTGCGCGACAAGGAGAAGGTCATTCCGCGCGAGGGCGACTACGAGATCGCCGACGCGCTCTTCAAGGAGGGCCGCGCCGCCATGATCATCAATGGCCCGTGGTCGTGGGCCGCCTACGGGGTGCCGGAGAAGTCACGTCTCGCCCCGCTCCCAGTGAACTCCGCGACGGGCCTGCCCTGCACGCCGATCTACTCGCTGTGCGGCTACGGCGTGAATGTGAACGTGCCCGACGCCAAGCTGCCGCTCGTCCTGGAAGTGCTGGAGCACTTCACCGGCAGCGAGGTGCAGGCGCGCTTTGCCCGGGAGCTTCTGATCGCCCCGACGCGCCTGGACGTGCGCGAGTCTGCCGCGGTGAAGGAAAGCCCGGCTCTCCGGGCATCCCTGGCGCAAATCACTCGCGCCCGCCCGATGCCCTTGCGCCCGGAAATGCGCCAGATTTGGGACGGGATGCGCGGTCCCTACCAACTCATCATGAGCGGCTCGGTCTCGGCGCGCGACGGCGCGCGCAAGATGCAGGAGGAATGCGAGCGCCTGATCCGCGACGCGCAGCGATAGCCGCGACCTTCAGTCCCGGAAGTTCTTGAACGTGAGCGCCACGCCGAAGTCCTTGGCGCGCACGGCGGCGATGGCGGCCTGGAGATCGTCCCGCTTCTTGCCGGTCACGCGGATCTCGGTGCCCTGAAGCGCGCACTGCACCTTGAGGCCGGAGTTCTTGACGTGGGCGATGATCTCCTTGGCCTTCACGCCCTCAATGCCCTGCTTAATGGTCAGCTCCTGACGACCGTGGTTCATCGAGGAGACGGCGGCGTCGCCGCGGTCCACGTTGCGCAAGTCCACGTTGCGCTTGGCGAGCTTGCCGAGGACCAGCTCGAAGAGCGGCTTGAGCTTGGCGGCATCGGCCACCGTAAGGAGAATCTTTCCGGTTTTCTCGTCCCATTCCACCTTGGGGTCGGCGCCCTTGAAGTCGAAGCGGGTGACCAGCTCCTTATGAGCTTGGTTCAAGGCGTTATCGACCTCCTGGCGGTCAATTTCGGAAACGATGTCGAAGGTCGGCATGGTCAGGTGTTAGCAGGCGTTTTGATCTCCATGGAGGCCACATGGTTCACGTTCACGAGCCGAACCACATCTTGAGCCTTGGAATAAACGGTGATCGTCAGGCTTCCCGGCACGAAGAAGATATAATCCGGATGTTCCACTCGGATGCGCTGGCCGCCGGTCGTCTCCAGCTCAAACGGCTGGAAAGGGAGCGCGCGGGCCACGTCCCGGATCTGCTCGATGGTCATGGCCAACGATGTCCCGAGAACGGCGCTTTTGCTACCGCGGCTTCATCCGCTCGAACTTCGCCGCCAGCAGATCGGCGAGGCGCGCGGTGGCACGAGGGTCGTCCAGGCGCGTGAGCACCTCGGTGAGGAAGCCCTGCGTGATCAACTGCTGCGCCAGCAAGCGCGGGATGCCGCGCGACTGGAGGTAGAACAACTCGGCGTCGTCCACGAATCCGCTCGTCGCGCCGTGCGTGCAGCGCACGTCATCGGCGAGGATCTCCAGGCCAGGCATCGAGTCGGCCTCGGCGTCGTCGGAGAGAAGAAGGTTGCGAACCTTCTGGTAGGCGTCCGTGCGGTGCGCGCCGGGGGCCACCTTGATGAGGCCGGAGAAGATCGTCTTCGACTTGTCCGAAAGGGAATTCTTATAGAGCAGGTCGCTGCCGGTGTCGGGCGCGAGGTGATCCTGGAGCGTGCGCTGGTCGAACTCCTGCGAGGCGGTTGCCACCGTGGCCGAAAGCATGTCCGAGCGAGCGCCGGCTCCGGCAAGAAGATTATGGCTCTCCAGGCGATCGTAGCGCGCGCCGAGGTTGACGTGCAGCGAGGTGAGATGGCCGCCGGCCGCGACGTGCGCGGTGTTCATCTTGAGGGCCACGACCTCCTCGCCCCAATTCTGCGCGGCGAGGTAGGTGACCTTGGCGCCGGCGCCGACGTAAAGGTCGCTCACGCCGCACACGAAGCCGTTCTGCCGGCGGTCGGCCGAATCGAGGTAATCGATGAGCGTGACCTGCGAGCCTTCCTCAGCCACGACGAGCGTGTGCGGGAAGATCGCGGCGCCCTCGCCGGCGATCCAATGGAATGACTCCAGCGGCAGTTCCACGTGAACGCCCTTCGGCACGTAGATGAACGTGCCTCCGCGGACGTGGGCCTGATGAAGCGCGAAGAATTTTTGCGAGCCGAGCACCGACTCGTTCGCCATGAAGTGACGCAGGAGCGTCTCCCGCTGCGCGGAAAGGTCATCGCCCATCGGCGCGAACACGACGCCCTTTGCGCGCAGTTCGTCCGAGAGCGGTGTGCGCTGGACGACGCGGTCGTTGACCGTGACGAGCCGGCCGGCAACCTCAGGGCCCCCAAGGGAGCGCGCGGCGAGCGCCTCCGCGGCAGAGGAGTCCACAGCCGCGGCGGGCGTGTAACGCGAAATGTCCAGCTTGCCGAGCGTGGTGTAGCGCCACGCGGAATCCTTGCGGTGCGGCAGCGGCAGCGACTCGAACTTCTCCCACGCCTTCCACTGGCGTTCCTGGAACCAAGTCGGCTGGTCCTTCTGCACCGGCGGCGGCAGAAACAGGCCGCCCTTGCCGGCGGGCGGGGTGGGCTCAGGAGCATCCTCGCCGAGGGCGAGCGGCTCGGGGGAATCGACGGGCGGTTCGGAAACGGCGGCGGAAGGGATCATGGGGTCAACGGGAAATATCCTGGGCACGGCGCAATGGCCGCGGATGAGCGTTTTCGTATTCCTGGCGAAACTTTTCCAGCAGCGGCAGCTCGCCGAGGTCCTTCTGCCGCCCGCTGGCCCGCTTGCTGGCGATGATGTCGCGCGGGTCGGCCACGCGGAATCCATCGAACTCCAGCCGGCGCGCGTCGGCGGCCTCGAAGGAGGCGATGCCGTCCGGCGCAAAGATCACGTCGAGGTCAAACGGGCCTGACTTGAGCTGCACGAAATCCTTGCCGCGCACAAGCTGCGCCTGCTCATCAGCGGACAGCATAAAGTCCAGCGATCCGAGGGCGGCAACGATGCGTCGGCCGTTTTGCTCCGAGCGGCGCGCAAAAACGTCCACGTCCTGGGTCATGCCGGGATAGCCAAGGAGGACGAGCGCGCCTTTGCCGATGAAAAGGTAATCGACCTCGTGCGTCGCGAAGGCGCGGGCGATCTCGACGGCCTGCTCTGGGCGGAACTCGCGGCCTTCATTCATTCGGTTTCACCGTGCGGTAGCCGAGCCATTCCGGCAGGTTTTCGTCGCACCACCGGCGGTAGTCGGCGGTCGTGTCGAAAGCGCGGAACCGCGCGTCGTCCATGACGGGCTTGTAGGTGCGGTGGAAGCCGTATTTGATCCGCGCGGCCAGCGGGCGGGCCATCTGGCGGCGGCATTGCTCGCGCCAGAGGGCGTCGTCGCGCTGCTCGCGCTCGGCGTCCGTCATCCCACGCTGCCCTCCATCTGGAGCTCGATGAGGCGCTTGAGCTCGACGGAATACTCCATCGGGAACTGGCGGACGAGATCGTTGACGAAGCCGTTCACGCTCAGGCTCATCGCCTGGCTCTCGGTCAGGCCGCGCGACATCATGTAGAAGATCTGCTCGGCGCTCACCTGGCTCACGCTGGCCTCGTGCTGCATGGCGTGGCGATTGCCGCGCACGGAGATGGCCGGGTAGGTGTCAGTGCGCGAGTGCGGGTTGATGAGCAACGCGTCGCATTCCGTGTTGTTCTTGCAGCCCTTGAGGTGCTTGGGCACGTGCACGAGGCCGCGGTAGGTCGCGCGGCCGGTGCCGACGGAGATGCTCTTGGAGACGACGTTGGAGGTCGTGTCGTCGGCCGCGTGGACCATCTTCGCGCCGGTGTCCTGGTGCTGGCCGTCGTTGGCCAGGGCGATGGAGATGACCTCGCCGCGCGCGCGGCGGCCCTTCATCACGACGCCCGGATACTTCATCGTGAGGCGGGAGCCGATGTTGCAGTCGATCCACTTGATCTCGGCGTCCTCGTGCGCCAAGCCGCGCTTGGTGACGAGATTGAAGACGTTGTTGCTCCAGTTTTGGACGGTGATGTATTGGATCTTCGCGCCCTTGAGCGCGACGAGTTCCACCACGGCGGAGTGGAGCGTGGCGGTCTCGAACTTCGGCGCGGTGCAGCCCTCCATGTAGGTCACCTCGGCACCCTCGTCGGCGATGATGAGGGTGCGCTCGAACTGGCCGAAGCTCTCGGCGTTGATGCGGAAGTAAGCCTGGAGGGGATGCTTCACCTTCACGCCCGGCGGCACGTAGATGAACGAGCCGCCCGAGAACACGGCCGCGTTGAGCGCGGAGAACTTGTTGTCGCCCACGGGGATGACCTTGCCGAACCACTTCCGGAAGATCTCCGGATGCTCCTTCAGGCCCTCGGTGGAGCCCACGAAGATCACGCCCTGGTCGGCAGCGACCTTCTTGATGTTCGAGTAGGCCGCCTCGGAGTCGAACTGCGCCTCGACGCCAGCGAGGAACTTGCGCTCCTGCTCGGGGATGCCCAGGCGCTCGAAGGTCTGCTTCATCTCGGGGGACACGTCGTCCCACGAGCGCTTCGGCTTGGTGCCGCTCGACAGGTAATAGCGGATGTCGTTGAAGATGATGTTCTCCAGGTCGCGCGAGGCCCAGTTCGTGGGCATGGGCTTCTTGAAGAAAGTGCGCAGGGCCTGGCGGCGGAAATCGCGGATCCACTCCGGCTCTTCCTTCACGCCGGAGATGTAATCGACGGTCGCCTCGGTCAAGCCGGTGCCCGCGTCGAACTCATAGTTCATCGGGTAGGAGAAGTCGCCGGCGCTGCGGTCGATATCGATCTGAGCTTTATCGGTTTCCATATTAAAAAGTCTGGCCCGCGGTGGTGTTTGACTGGTCAGGAGACGAGGGCGGGCGACGGCTCGCGGAACTGGTCGTAGCCCTTGTCCTCGAGCTGGAGGGCGAGCTCCTTGCCGCCGCTCTGGACGATGTGGCCGTCCACCATGACGTGGACGAAATCAGGCTCGATGTAATTGAGCAGGCGCTGGTAGTGCGTGATGAGCAGGAGGCCGAGGTTCGGCCCGCGCTGGGCGTTGACGCCGGCGGCGACGACCTTCAGCGCGTCGATGTCGAGGCCGGAGTCGGTCTCGTCCATCACGCCATACTTGGGCGTCACCATCATCATCTGGAGGATCTCGTTGCGCTTCTTCTCGCCGCCGGAGAAGCCCTCGTTGACCGAGCGCGCGGTGAACTCCCGCGGGATGCCCAGCTCGTCCATCTTGGAGTAGAGGCGCTCGTAGTATTCCACCGCGTCGAGCTCCTCGCCCTCGCCGAGGCGGGCCTGCACGGCGGCGCGGATGAAGTTGGCGTTGGAGACGCCGGGAATCTCGTTGGGATACTGGAAGGCGAGGAAGAGGCCCTTGCGCGAGCGCTCGTCGGACTCCCAGCCGAGGATGTCCTCGCCGTCCATCGTCACCGTGCCGGAGGTGATGGTGTAGTCGGGATGGCCGGCGATGGCCTTGGCGAGCGTGCTCTTGCCGGAGCCGTTCACGCCCATGATGGCGTGGACTTCGCCCGGCTGGATCTCGAGGGTGAGGCCGCGGACGATGGGCTTTTCGCCGATGGAAACGTGGAGGTTGTCGATCTTGAGGCTCATGCGGAAGGGGTCTTGGGGGCGCAGGCGGGGCAAACGCCGCGCAGGGAAATGTCGGAATGGGTGACCGCGTAGCCCGGCGGCAGACTCCAGAGCCGCGCGAGACCAGCGCGCGCGGGCAGCGGCACGTCTTCGACGCGGCCGCAGTCGCCGCAAACGAAGTGCGCGTGCGCCTCGCGGTTGGCGCAGAAGCGGGAGGCCTCACGGTCCACGTGGACCTGCCGGACAAGGCCGCACTGGGCCATCGTCTCCAGGCAATTGTAAACGGTCGCCAGCGAGATGGACGGCATCGCCTTCTTGGCCCGGATGAAAACGTCCACGGCGGTGGGGTGGTCGTGCGAGCGCGTCACCGCGTCGAAGACCACCCGCCGCTGGGAAGTGAAGCGGAAGCCACCCTGGGCCAGCGTCGCGCCGTATTCCCGCGCGCCGGCCGCCGGGGCCGGGCGGCGAGAGGAGCGGGAAGAACGCGATTTCATGACGGGGTGGGAACATCCGTCGGGGCGGATGCCAATCAAGAATTATTCTAAATAAAACCGGCCTTCGCGTGTCTTCGTGAGGCACCGCCGGGTTGCAGAGGCGGGGGGGGGGGGGCGGAGGCAGGCGGCGGCCGGCGCGGGGGGGAGGCGGGGGG
>CALMOL010000157.1:0-6591 GCA_937871685.1 uncultured Verrucomicrobiota bacterium | reverse complement strand
CTGGAGAATCTTCCCGGGTGGCCGCAGTCGAAGGGTCCGCTTCGGCCCCACCGGAGAAAACTTGAGGCGGCACGTCCGCGTTCGCGGACAGAGCCGCCTCTACAACGCCAGATGCTCCGCCAAGCTCTGCGCGCAGGCTGGGCCGAGAGCAAAGCCTTGCGGGCCGCCGGCCAGCCACCAGACAGGATGATCGCCGGCGCGGTGCCACTCAGGGAAACCGGAAGCCGGGAAGGCGTCCCAGGCGCCGCGCAGGGCGGCAGGGGTCTTGCCAAGGTTGAGCGTTGGCCAGGAAAGGGCGGGGAAGTCGTCCATCCGCGCGGCAAGGCGGGCCAGCAGTTCGCGGCGCAAACCCACGGGCACGCCCAGGAAGCGGCCGCCAGTCGGCGCGTAGCCCTCGGGGTCCGGCGGCGGCCAAGGCGGCACAAGCAGCGCGCCGTCGCGGTGCGGGCGCAGGACAAAGTCGCCGTCACGCACGACCGGTAGGTCGAGGAGATCGCCCTCCGCGCCCTGGAGGAGCGCCGGGTCGCGGCCGATCCGCGGGAATTGCTGGTAGCAGCGGCCGGCGCCGGGGATGGCCTCACCGAGCTGGTGCTCGATCATCCCCGCTCCCCACGCGCCGGCGGCCACGACGATCCGCCGGCCGCGCACGCGAGAACGGCGCTCCACGAACACTTCCATCCGTCGGTTCACCGACAACCGTTCCAGCCGCAGCCCGGCGGGCCCGTCGAAGGCCGCGCGAGAATTCAGGCACAGGTCCGCGCCGGCTCGCACCGTCGCGAGGGCGAAGTAGTATGCCACCGCTTCAGAGTGCGCGTAGCCGCCGCGCGGGTCGAGGGCAAAGGGCGCATCCGGCGGATGCGAGAAGAGGAGCGCCGCGTTGGGGTGCGACGCGCACAGGTCCGCGAAGGTGCGCCGCTCGAAGATCTCGTCGTTCACGAGCGCCAGGTCCTCCGGCGCGTTTGACCAATACCCAAGCGGGCGCCACGCGGAGCGCGCCTCGGCGTCGCCTGCCTCCGCGAGGCCTCGCAAGGTTTCACCCCACTCCGCCGCGGCTTGCCGGCGCCCTGCCGCCGCGAAGAAGTGGTGATGCACCGCGGGCGAGAGATGCGTCGCGCCCTCCTCGCTGGGCAGGCCGCCCTGGTCCATGAGCAGCAGGGATCGTCCCGGCGCGCACCGGCGCAGGTGCCACGCGCACAGCACTCCCAGCAAGCCGGCGCCGACCACAAGGAAGTCGTATTCCTTTTCCGGTAGATCCTGATCGGCGCGGTTGAATACGCTCATGTTCGAGGCGAAAGAATGATGTTGGTCATACTATCGTTCCACATTGCGGGCGCGCCCGGGTTTTCCTGTCCTTAGGGAAGCTTAAGGCTTGAAGCCGCAGGCTTTCTCGCTTCGGTCCGCGCCGCTCGCTCCCCCGCGTTTCTTCCCCTGCCCCTCTTTGCCGATGCCTTCCTACAAAGCCCCGCTCGCCGACATCCGCTTCATCCTGGAAGAGGTGCTCGACTACCCCAACCAGATCGCCTCGCTCGCCGCCTACAAGGATTTCGACCTGGAGACCGCCATGGCCATCCTCACGGAGACGGCGAAGTTCTGCGCGAACGAGATGTATCCGCTCAACTCCCCCGCGGACGCGGAGGGGCTAAAATACGACGCGCAGGCCAAGACGGTGACGACTCCCAAGGGCTTCAAGGAGCTCTACAAGAAGTCTTGCGAGCAGGGCATCACCTCCCTCTCGCAGCCGGTGGAATACGGCGGCCAGGGCGCGCCGCACCTGCTCAACGGCATCATCTCCGAGATCCAGCTTTCCTGTAATCTCGCCTTCGCCATGTGCAGCGGCCTCTCGCACGGCGCGATGGACGCCCTGCTGCAGCACGCCACCGACGACCTGCGGAAGGCCTACCTGCCCAAGCTCGTCTCGGGCGAATGGTCCGGCACCATGTGCCTCACCGAGCCGCAGTGCGGCACGGATCTCGGCCTGATTACGACAAAGGCCATTCCCCACGAGGACCACTACCACCTCGAGGGCACCAAGATCTGGATCACCTTCGGCGAGCACGACCTCGCCGCGAACATCATCCACCTCGTCCTCGCGCGCCTGCCGGACGCGCCCGCCGGCATCAAGGGCATCTCGCTCTTCCTCGTGCCGAAGTTCACCCTCGACGGCCAGCGCAACCCGATCTTCTGCGGTGGTCTCGAGCACAAGATGGGCATCCACGCCTCGCCCACCTGCGTGATGAACCTGGAGAAGGCCAAGGGCTGGCTCGTCGGCCAGCCGAACAAGGGCATGCAGGCCATGTTCACCATGATGAACGCCGCCCGCCTCGGCGTCGGCATGCAGGGCCTCGGCATCGCCGAGATTTCCTACCAGACCGCCCTCGGCTTTGCCCGCGAGCGGCGCCAGAGCCGCTCCTTGGACAAGGCCAAGCAAGACGAGTCCGCCACGGCCGACCCCATTCTCGTCCACCCCGACGTGCGCCGGATGCTGCTCAACGTGAAGAGCACCAACGAGCCGATGCGCGCCCTGGCCTACTGGACCGGGCTGCAATACGACCTCGCCCACGTCCACCCCGACCCGGCCGCCCGCGCCGAGGCGTCCGACCTCGTGGCGCTGTTCACCCCCATCTGCAAAAGCTACTTCACCGAGCGCGGCTTCGAGAATGCCTCCGAGTGCCTCCAGGTCCTCGGCGGCTCCGGCTACACGCGCGACTGGGCCATCGAGCAGCACGTGCGCGACGTGCGCATCGCCCTGATCTACGAGGGCACCAACCACATCCAGGCCCTCGACCTCGTCGGCCGCAAGCTGCCCATCGACAACGGCCGCCTCTACAAGCTCTTCGCCGCGCGCATGGGGAAGTTCCTGCACAAGAACGGTGACAATGCCGAGATGAAGGAATTCCTCGAGCCCACCGCCAAGACGCTCGGCCTGCTCAACGAATTGACGATGGGCCTCGCCGAGAAGGGCATGGCCGACCCCGAGGAAGCCGCCGCCGTGGCCTCGAACTACCTGAATCTTTTCGCCCTCACCGTCCTCTCCTGGATGTGGTGCCTGGAAGTGAAGGCCTGCCTCGGCAAGGACACTCCCTTCCACCGCACCAAGCTCAAGACCGCCCGCTACTTCTTCTCGAACGTCCTGCCCGAGACGCGCACCCTGGCCGCCCTCATCAAGGCCGGCAAGGCCGCCATGATGGACCCGGAGGCGGGGGAGTTTTGAACTCGGCGACGCGCTGGTCGCGCCACCGCGCAAATGCCTCGTTGTGGGGTTGATCGCCGCGCGAAGCGCGGAAGCAACGCGGCACTTGCACGGCCTCACTCCCTCGCGCCGTGAGGGGCGGATTCAACCCTGCTGGGGCTCCCCTTTCGGTGGCAATCTGACATTCGCCTGGCGGAGGAAACGAACCCGCGCAGCGCCAGAGCGACCCGCCCGGCGCAGAGGCGGTCGGATCGTTGAGAGGCGCGTCGAGCGACGCGAAGCTGATCGTCCATGACCAGAGCGGGCTTGCCGCTGCCTACACCCGCTCGCGTTTTGGAGGGCGGTGTCCCGGCACCGCTTTCGGATACGAAGCCGCGGCCACCCTGCCAAAGCGGTGCCGGGGACACCGCCCTCCAAAACACCGGCGACCTTCCGCCGGCCGGTTGGATGGCGGCCCGTGTAAAGCAACTTTCGGAAACCTCCATAGCGCTTCCTTTCATCGCCACAGGCAAGCACGCCGGCGACGTCCGCGCATCGGCTCAAGGCAACTCGTAAACCTCCACGAGCGCGTTGCCGGTCGCATTGTTGCTGCCACGCACGACGGCCGTGTAGGCACCGGGCGCCAAAGTTGCCACGATGGCAGACTCCAAGGGGTTGCTGGGCGCAAGGCCCACGGCGGAAATTTCGGCCTGCTGGCTGGATTGCCAGTTGTCGTTGAACGCGATGGAAGCCGAGGTCGAAAACAACTCGAGCGTCGGATCCGCCAGCACGTTGGAAACACCGGCCACGGCGAGCGAAGGCCCAAGCGAGCGGATCAGGACGCGCTTGGATTGAGATCCCTGGATGACGAAGCCGGCGATCATCACGCTGTCGCCGCTGCCCACCGGGCCGCGCGTGGACAGATTGATCAGCTTGGGCGCGGAAGCCACCTCCGCATCGTAAACCTCCACGAGACAGTTGCCGGTTCCGTCGGCGGCGCCGCGCACGATGGCGGTGTAAGGCCCCGCGGGCAGCGTGGCCACCAGCGCGCTCTCCCGTGCGTCGGGCGGCGCCAATCCCAGGGTGCGCAGCTCATTGGCCGAGGCCCCGTCCGGCCAGTTGTCGTTGGTAGCCACGAGCTGGCCGGCCGCGTTGAGAAGCGCGAGCGTCGGGTCGGCCAGCGTGCCCGAAACCCCGGCGTTGGCGAGGCTTGGGCCCAGGGCGCGCACCGCCATCTTCTTGGCGCCTCCCTGCACCACGAAGCCGGCGATGAGCACGTTGTCACCCGTGTCCGTGCGCAGGCGCGTGGACACGTTGATCAAGCGCGACTCCGCCGCGGCCGCGGGCACGCCCCGGGAGATGCGATGGTTGAAGTAATCCGCAACGAAAAGGTTGCCGGCCGCATCCACGGCAATGCCGGCGGGGAAATAAAACCGCGCGCCGCTGCCGACGCCATCGACATCGCCCGGATTGCCCGGCAAGCCGCCGAGGGTGGTGACCACGCCGGCAGGCGTCACCTTGCGGATGGCATGGTTGCCGGAGTCGGCCACGTAGAGGTTGTTGGCCGCGTCACTGGCCAAGCCATAGGGGGAGCGGAAGCGGGCGCCGCTGCCGGTGCCGTCCGCGCTGCCGGCGCTGCCCGCCAAGCCGGCGACCGTGCTGACCACGCCGGCGGGCGTCACCTTGCGGATGGCGTGGTTGAGCGCATCAGCCACGTAGAGATTGCCGGCCGCGTCGAGGGCAATGTCCTCGGGGAGATTGAACCGCGCGCCGCTGCCGGTGCCGTCCGCGCTGCCGGCAGTGCCCGCCAGGCCCACAAAGGTGGTGACCACCCCGCCAGGCGTCACCATGCGGATCGTATGGTTGAGGGAATCCGCCACGTAAAGGTTGCCGGCCGCGTCGAGCGCGCTGCCCTGGGGCAATCTGAACTTCGCGGCGCTACCGGTGCCGTCAGCATTCCCGGCGACGCCGGGAAAGCCGGCGACCGTGCTGACCACGCCGGCGGGCGTCACCGCGCGGATCGTGTTGTTGACCGAGTCGGCCACGAGAAGGTTGCCGCTTCCATCGATGGCAATGCCCTGGGGCGTGTCGAAGCGCGCGGAGGCGCCGGTGCCGTTCGCGGTGCCGGGGTTGCCGGTCGATCCCGCCACGGTGGCGACGACGCCCGCGGGCGTGATCCGGCGGATGGCGTGGTTGGCGGAATCCGCGACGCAAACGTTGCCGCTGCCATCGAGGACGAGTCCCTGCGGGGCATTGAATCGCGCGGCGCTTCCGGTGCCGTCCGCGCCGCCGGGGCCGCCGTCGGTCGAACCCGCCAGGGTGGTGACCACGTTCCCAGGCGCGATCTTGCGGATGGTGTGATTGCCGGTGTCCGCGACATACAGGTTGCCCGCCGCATCGGCGCCGATGCCCTTCTGCAGTCGGAAGCGCGCGGCGCTTCCGGTGCCATCCGCAGTGCCGACGATGCCGGCCGAGCCCGCCACGGTGGTGACGACGCCCGCGGGCGTGACCTTGCGCACCGTGCAGTTGCCGGAGTCCGCCACGTAAAGGTTTCCGCCCGCATCAACGGCAAGGCCATCCGGGCTGCTGAACCGCGCCGCCGTGCCCGGCCCGTCGGACGCTCCGGAGTTGCCCGCGCTGCCGGCGAGAACGGTGGCCACGCCGCTCGGCGTCACTTTATGGATGGTGTGGTTTCGGGTTGCCACCACATACAAGTTGCCGGCGGCGTCGAAGACGAGGCCTTGCGGGCCGTTGAGCTCGAGGGCGCTTCCTCCGGAATTGGTCAAGTTCGTGACGCCGCCAGCGGGCGTCACCTTGCGGATCCGTCCCGAGATGCCGGCATCTGAATCGGCCACATACAGGTTGCCCGCCGAGTCGGCGGTAATGCCCCGAGGCAGAAAGAACCGCGCGGCGCTGCCGGTGCCGTTGGTGAAGCTGGAGGCGCTTCCAGCCAAGCCGGCCAACGTGGAGACGATGCCCGCCGGCGTTATTTTTCGCACCGTGTGACTGGCGGTGTCTGCCACATACACGTTGCCGGCCGAATCGACGGCGACGCCTTCCGGGAGATTGAACCGCGCGTCGCTGCCGGCGCCATCGGCACTGCCCGCGACTCCCGGCGCTCCGGCCAAGGTGGAGACCGTGCCCCCGGGCGTTACCTTGCGGATCGTATGGCTGGCGGTATCCGCCACATACAAGTTGCCGGCGGCATCGGTGGCAACGCCTTGGGGCCCATTGAAGCGCGCGGCGCTGCCGCTGCCGTCGAAGATGCCGCTGCCACCGGACTTGCCGGCGAAATTCGTCCAAGTGTATTGCGCTTGGGCCTGCCGCGATGGGGCGGAACCAAGCAGGAAGACGCAAGCGGAGATCGTTGCCGAGACGAGAGATACGGAGGGGGCTTTCATGGCAGGAACCGGGGGTTGGGG
>CALMOL010000156.1:629-22928 GCA_937871685.1 uncultured Verrucomicrobiota bacterium | reverse complement strand
CGCGGGGGGGCGGGGGCGCGGGGGGGGCGCGGGGGGGGGGGGGCCCGGGGGGGGGGGGGGGGGGGGGGGGCGCCGCCACCGGCTAGAGCGTTTTCGGTCAGACTTGTCGCATCCGCCCAAGGCCTGGCTGCCCGCCAGGTCGGCCGAAGGCCTTGGAGGGCGGTGGCGACACCGCTTTTTCTGCGAGGCCGCGGCTTCTCATCCAAAGCGGTGCCGCGCTGAGGCTTGCCACCGCCCTCCAAAACGCCGGCGCCCCTCCGCAAGCCAGCGCCCGCGGGTGCGACCGCCTGGATCGAAAACGATCTAATGTCCGGTCGGCCCTCCGGGCCTCTCATACCAACCCGCGACCGGAATTACAAAATTGGCTATCCTGGTCCGGCGGCAAATCCAGGAGCGGTCAAAGGAGATTTCTGCAATTCCTGTCGCGTGTTGGTATCAGGCCACCCGAGGAATGTGTGCAAAGCCAAGGGATGAATCCCCCGGCTACCGGCAGGTGTCGCGCCGCGACACGGATGGCGATGCGGAGATATTTGTTTGCACCTAGTTAGAAGGTCCACGCTCAGCGACCGGACCGTACGAGGCAAGCGGCGGCGGACGGAGGCCGTGGACCAGCTCAACCCCCTCGCGTCCGCGGCGCTCCTTCGACTTCGTTGATGGCTCAGTCAGATCGGCCGAGGGCGCCGAAGACGGCGAAGAAGTGACAGACGCTGCCGCCGAGCACGAAGAGGTGCCAAACCGCGTGATGATACCGAAGGCGATGCCAGAGGTAGAATACGGTGCCGCCGGTGTAGCACAGCCCACCGGCCAGCAGCAGCCACAGCGCGGCCGGCTGGACCGCCGCGAGCATCGGCCGCGTGGCCACGACCCCGAGCCAGCTCATCGCGAGGTAGATCAGCGTGGAAACCACGTCGAAGCGGCCGGCAAACCAGAATTTCAGAATCATGCCGACCACGGCAATGCTCCAGATCACACCGAACAAGCTCCATCCCCACGGACCCCGCAGGCTCACCAGGAGAAAGGGAGTGTAGGTGCCCGCGATCAGCAAAAAGATCGCCGCGTGGTCAAACTTGCGCAGCAAGCGCTTTCGCCCGGGATGGTTGATCGCATGGTAAAGCGTCGAGGCGGTGTAGAGCAGCAGCAGCGAGGCGCCGAATACGGCCGCGGCGGTCACGCTCCAGGCGTCTCCCATCAAGGCCGAGCGGATCACGAGGACCGTAAAGCCAACCAAGCTGAGCGCGGCACCGAGGGCGTGAGTGATCCAGTTGGCCCGTTCCTCCCACGCGCTATACGACGGAGCTTCTACGGGTATCCCAGGTTTCATGCGCCCCAGCCTCTGGCACCCGACGAGGACTCGCAAGCCTTCAAGCAGTCGCAGGTTTCTCCCCATCGGTTTCCGCCCGACGTGGTCGGCCGTTGGCTCAACCCAAAAAAAGCGGCCCTCCCGCCTGCAACGGCGTCGGGGCCATGCCTCGAGCTACCGAGACGAGGCACCAGACCACCGAACCGCCATTGCCGCAACCAGAGCGCAAGCCTGCGGGCTAAACAGCCCGCAGCAAGGGAATCCCCGCTTGCGCCTTCCCGACCGGCGTGGTCCCATCCGACGTCGTTTGTGAAGGCGACTGCGCGATCTTGAGCGAGAAACCCATCTCGTGCGCACCAACCAAGCCAAGAAAAAAGCCGTCTAGTTTGGATAGAGAAAACCCAGGTGGTGCTGGGGTCTCGAATGCGCTTCACACGCTTCCAGGCTAGGCGGCTTTTTTGTGGTTTGCCCCTTCATGGTTTCCTTGCCACGAGCACGGCAAAAACGCCCGGCGTGCAGTCTCGCCAGGAACTCCTGGAGATGACCGGCTCAGCGCTCCGGCGCCGCAAACAGGTCGAGTGCTGCCCAGGCCGCACATCTCTGGAACTCCGTCAGTTCCTCGTCGCCAACCAACGCTTGCGCTTGCGGATCATCCACAAAATGCGTGCAAACCCATGGAACTACCGGGCGGCGTGCAGAGGTCAGCTCGGCTAAGTGCGGCCACAAATGACCCGCGCCTTCCTCACTCGTGCAGATAATGTTCCAGGCGAGCTTTGCAGATTCACGGGAAAGGAAAAACGACGCGCTCTCACCGGGAACCATGAGAAGATGGCTGACTCGGAACGCCCGCAGATGACCCGGCAGCGGGCCGCCGCCGGCCTCGAATAACCGGAAGCACTCCGCCACAACGCTGGCCGGAGCTTGCGCGCGCGCCGTCACCTCGAGATGACCGGTGCTGAGGGTGAGATGAGAAAGCAGCACGTGGCGGGGGTCCTTGCGCCCCGTTGCGCCACTGCACAGTAGCACAGACCCGCGGAGCATGAACGAGGCGGGAGAGCCTCATTACGAGAATGACACCGAATTCACCGGCGCGCGGGTGAACGCATGATTGATATGCCTCCGCAGGCGAGCGCCTCGCATCCGCACCGTGTGGGGTTATCTCGATCCATGTTTCAGCCGTCCGCCTCTTCGTCGCTTTCCAGGCTTTCGTCTGCGTCCCCACCCTTACCGACCGAGCTGCTCGGACTCGCGCCCCTGCGCCTGCCCAACCGCCGAGCCACGCGCTACTTGGGCGACGGTCAATTCGTGCACTTGGCCGCCATGGCAACCGTTGACCAAGAGGGGATGCGGCAGACCTACGCCGACTTGGGCGAACTTCTTCTTTTGCTCGTCGTGAAGCAGACCGATGATGCCGGCAAACGGCTGGAAGTGCAGCGGTGGGTCGGATGGGGCCACGTCGATGCACTCGTTCGCCGCATGCAAGAGATAGGTGAAGCGACGCGTAGCGCCGGGTCGATGACCGAGGAGATCATGCGCGCGATCCACGACGTGCGCGGCGGCGCCCTGAGTTCGCTGGTGGGCCGGCTGGAAATGTTGGACGCGTGGCCAGGCGCACTCAGCGAGAAGCTCAACATGCTTTTTGTCCTGACGCGCGACCACATGAAGATCATGCGCAACGCATTGATCGGCCTAGACGATGTGCAACGCGACCGCGACCGCATTCCCAAGGGTCACGCGGCCTCGCTGCTCACCGAGAAGTGGCACGAGGCCGTCATCGGCCCGTCGGCCGCACAGCCGGCGGCGCGCATGCGCATGGACTGCCGCTACGAAGGGCCGGTCACCGAGTGCTGCCTGGAATCGGCGGCCATCGACCGAATCTTCTACAACTTGGCCAACAATGCATCCCGGCATACGGCCGACGGCGACATCGAGGCGGTCATTTTCGAAGTGCCCGCATCCCCGGGCGACTGCCTGCGCTTCGTGCTTTCCAACGCGGTCTCGGGCGACCAAGCCAAAAAGCTTCTCCAGCTTGCGGCTCAGCCAGAAAGGTCGGCCGTTGAGGCTTCAGCAAACGTGGAGCCCTCTGCCGGTGCGGTGCGGCTGGACGCGCTCTTCACGCCTGAGGTATCCACCACGGGCTCGGGCTTCGGCCTAGCGGTGGTGGCCGAGTTTACGGCCAACGCCTTCGGCCTAAAAGTCGCCGGCGAGGCAGCCCGCGGGGGATACGTGGGTGCGGTTCTTGAACATGGCCGAACGTTCCGGGCATGGTTCCATTGGCCCATCGCGCGGCGCGGCCTGACACCGAAGTTGGACGATTATCGCCGCCCCGAGCAGAGCCTTGCCGATGGGTGAAGGCCGGCGCGAGGGCGCAAAATCGCAGTCGGCGTAGCGGTCACCGCGCATTTGGCCGCCTCACAATTCATCCGCGGTGCCCCCCCTGTCGCGGTCCGGTTTTTCATCCTGGAGACGACCAGGACCAACCTGTCAGAACCAGTTTGGCCCATCCTTTGGGATGTTCGCTTCTAGGCTGTTCATCCCACACTGCTGTGATCTCCCAGGCGTGTCCGTAGCCGCCCGGTCCCAAACTCTTCCCCTAGGGTAGTGGAGGCGAGGGGAGTCGAACCCCTGTCCTCTTGGCATCAGCCGCAAGCATCTACAGGTTTAGTCTCGTGCTTAGTCTGAGGAACGCGCTCCGCACGGACACGATGCGCGATCCCGAGCCTCCACGGGGTTCTGTCTCATCCCCCGCCGCGGTGGCACCGGCAGAGAACCAGCCTACTAGGGTCGCTCCCCGCCTCAGTAGGCGTCAGGCGGGGAACGTCACGGTCAATTAAGCCGCGAGAGCCAGGTCAGTGTTGGCGTTTGTTGGTTTGATCGCGTTTTTAGCGAGGACAACGATCGTCCTCGACCTGCCGCCCGGACCTCAGACCAAGAGTCGAAGCCAGTGCGCCCCCGTTTGGTGGGGAGAGGACCATAGGGCTCCTGGCTGCCGGCGCAATGCAGGCAGCGTCATAAGGCGTCTCCTTTGGGATGGGCCACGGAGGCACGGAGATCACGGAGGCGGTCAGAACCAGCGCGCGGCCTTGATGGCCGTTGCATCGGCCGGTGATCCCGGCAGGCTCTCGTTTCCATGCTGACAGCCTCGCCCACGCTTCCTTGGATGACTCGCCGGGAGGGCGGCCGATGAGTGCCGAGGATCACGAGGTTCTCGCCGCCGCCGCGGCGGCGCGCGGGGAGGGCCGCGCAGGCGCACTGGCCATCGTGGTGCGCGCGGAAGGCTCCACGCCGAGGCCGGCGGGGGCGAAGATGTTCGTCCACGCGGATGGCCGCCTTACCGGCACGGTGGGTGGGGGGAAGTTCGAGGCCTTGGTCCGAGAGGAGGCGCTCGCCGCGCTCGCCTCGACGGGCCGCGCGCCCCGGCTGCGGGAGTATCCGCTGCGCGAGGGAGAGCCAGGGTCGTTTGGCGCGGTCTGCGGTGGCACCGTCACCGTGTTCATCGAGCCAGTGGGAGCACTGGAACGCGTGCTCGTCTGCGGGGGCGGGCACTGCGGGCGCGCCATCGCCCGGCTCGCCGCGGAATGCGGCCTGCATGCGGTGCTCTTCGACGATCGTGCCGAGCTGCTGGCGGAGCCACCGGCCGGCGTCCGGCCCGCAACGGGCACGCCGGTGGCGGAGGTGCTCGCGGCATTTTCTCCCGGTCCGCGCGACGGCGTCATCGCCGCGAACCGCCAGCCGGCGCTCGACCGGGCGGTGGTCGCGGCGACCCTGCGCCTCGACCCGCGGCCCGGCTACATCGGCATGATCGGGTCGCGTAGAAAGGTGCTGCGCGTGTGGGACGAGTTGGCAGCCGAGGGCTGGGATCGCGAGGAGTTTGCTCGGGTGCGCGCGCCGATGGGGCTGGATTTGGGCGGGGACTCGCCCACGGAGATCGCCGTCAGCGTGATGGCCGAGTTGCTGCCCGCCTTGCGCGGCGCCAGCGGCCGGCCGCTGGCCCTGAGTAACTCGCCGGCGGAATCGTCATCGGAAGGTTGAACGGATGCAGCATTGCTTGGAATGACGGTCTTTTAGCAGGGCTCTTTTTTGAATGGCTGCAGGATTGCCTTGGTCTAAATGGGCATGAAACGCTACTTCCTCCTGTTGGCCGCGGTGTTCGGCTTCCTCCTTACGCTGCCGCAGACGGCAGACGCGCGCCCCTACCGGCGCTACGGCCGTGGCTACGGCTATGGGCGCGCTTATTACGGCGGATATCGCGGCTACGCCCGGCCGTATCGCGGCTACCGCTATCGTCCGTATGCGTATCGCCCTTACTACTACTACGGTGACCCGTATTACTACGGCCCCGCTTACTACCGTCCCTATGGCTACTACGGCCGCCCGGGCGTGTCGTTCTCCTTCGGCTACTAAGCCGGCGGAACGGTTGATTTTCGGCTAGGAACCGCTGCTCCCGCCTTCCCCGCGGGAGCAGCGAGGGCAGGGAAGGGAGGGAGCCATATGATGCAGGTGGCTGGCGGCCATCCCGGTTCAGGCAGGCATCGGCCTGATCAGTAGGATGCCGATTTCTTCTGAGGAAAGCGCGATCTTGGATGGGGACTTCCAAGCCTCCCGAGGTCACCTCGGGGGACTGCCCCGAGGGAGGCCCAAGGTTCCCTGGACCACTTCCAAGGTGCCCCAGGGAAGTCCCAAAGTGCCCGCGGGAACCTCCGAGGTCCCCGAGGGCGGTTCCCGACTGCCCTCGGGGAGTTCAGAAGTCCCCTCGGCCACCTCGGAAGGTTCCCTCGGGGGAGTCCGAAAGTGCCCGAGGAGACCCTCGGAGGTCCCGTCAGGCAGTCTCTGGGGTGGCCTGGGGAACCTAGAGGTTTCCCTGCACCTATTTTCTATGAAGTTGAGCGAATGCAGGAGGCAAAGAGGGCTCAGGGATAGTGTTGCTCAGGTTTCTTCTGGAGCGGGTGCCCTCCTAATCCTCGCGTCGAGCTGCCCCGGCTTCGAGGCGCCAGATGGCCCCGGCGGGCGCGTCGCGCATCCAGTCGAGGTGCGTGGTGGTGATGAGTTGCTGGGAGCCGGCCGGCAGGGCGGCCAGAAGGGCATTGCGCCGACCCGGGTCGAGCTCGCCGAAGATGTCATCCAGCAGGAGCAGCGGCGGCGCGTCTTCTATGCCGGTGAGCAGGCCGGCCTGGGCGAGGCGCAGTGCCAGGGCCACGGTGCGCTGTTGGCCCTCGGAGGCGAACTCGGCGGCGGGCCGCCCGTCGAGCAGCAGGCGCACGTCATCGCGGTGCGGGCCCACCGTGGTCTGGCCAAGGCGACGATCCTCGGCCGCGACGGCGGCGAGCGCCGCCGCAAAGTCCTCGCCCGCGCCCGGGGCGTATTCGAGCGCGAGGCGCTCGCGCGCGGGATCGACGCCCGGGCCGCGGATGGCGAGTTGGGCGGCGGCGGCGTGCGGGGCGAGCGCCGTCACGAGCGCGGCGCGCAGCTCGGTGAGTAACTGGCCCGACTCCAGCAGCGGCCCTTCCCAGGCCTGGAGCTCGCGGGGCGAGGCATTGGACTTCAGCAGGCGGTTGCGCGAGCGCAAGGCGCGCTCGTAGGCGCGGGCATGCGCGCGGTAGAGCGGCTCCAACTGGGCGCCGAGGAAATCGAGGTATCGCCGCCGGCCTTCCGAACGGCCGCGCACGAGGTCGAGGTCGGTGCCGCCGAACCACACCACGCGCGAGCAGGAAAGGTATTCCGCCGCAGTCTTAGCCTGGCCCTGAGGATGCGTGGCGATAAACTTCGTTCGACCCTCGCCATAGCGGAAGCGCAACTCCTCACCGTGCGGGAGACCGGGCTGAATGATTTCGGTCAGCACGGCGAACTCGGCTTGGCCGTGGCGGATGCAGGACACCAGCGTGCTGGTGCGCGGCGAGGCGAGGCGCAGCACCACGCAGACGGCCTCGAGCAGCGAGGTCTTCCCCTGGGCGTTTGCGCCGACGAAGAAGTTCAGCCCCGGCTCGAACTGGATCTCCAGCCGCTCGAAGCAGCGGAAGTCGCGCGCCTTAAGCAGGCGGAGCGGGAGCATCCTCACGGGGGCGCGGCGGAAGGGCGCGGCCGCGCGGCCCGTGGGCTCACTTTTTCTCGCCGGGAACGAGCTTGTCAGCCGGCGGCGCGGGCGGCTGGTCGGCCGCGGGCGAGGGACCGGGGCCATCGGGCGCGTTCGGATCTTTGGGCGGCGCGGCGCGGTTTTGCGGGGCAGGAAGACCGGAGGCGTTCTCGCGCTTCTTGGCGGCGGGCTGGATGGCATTCTCGCCGGCTGGCTTGGCGGGCGGGGGCTTGGCGTGGCCGTGGCTGTCACCGTGGTCGGGCAGCCATTTCTCGGGGTGATTCGTCTTCTCGGCCACCTCCTCGTAGAAATTCCGGGCGGTGGAGGCGCGCTGTCGCTCGCAGGAGGGCGCGGAAAGCAGCAGGGCAGCCGCCGCGGCGGCGAATCCGGCGAGAGAGGAAAGGCGACGCATGATGAAAAAGATCGAAGGGCGTGATAGCACCGCGCGGGCGAGGGAGCAATCGAGCGAAGCGAGAAAGCCAGGGGGCACGGGGCAATTTGAATGCGCCGACGAGGAATTTTCCTACACGCCGCGCCGGTCCGGCGGCCAGATGAACTTGTGCATCTGGAGCTGGAAGCGCGCGGGCAAACGGTCGGCGAGCATCCATTCGACCACCTGGCGCGGGTCGAGCCGGCCGAAGACGCAGGAGAGCAGCACGGCACGCACGAGACCGGCGAAGTCGCGGGAGCGGATGACGTCGCGCGCCCACTCGTAGTCGGCGCGGGAGGAGAGCACGATCTTCACCTCGTCGCGCTGGTTGAGGTGGGGAAGATTTTCCCAGCGGTTGCGCGCGCACTCGCCTGAATCCGGAGCCTTGAGATCCATGATGCGGTGGACGCGCGGGTCCACGCGGGAGATGTCGTGCGCGCCGCTGGTTTCCAGGAGCACGGTGCGGCCGGCGTCGCAGAGCATCGCCATGAGCGGGAGCGCGTTCGGCTGGAGCAGCGGCTCGCCACCGGTAAGCTCGACGAGCGGCACGTCGTAGGAAAGGGCGCGCTCGACGATGAGCGGCAGGGTCATCTTCTCGCCGTGGTAGAAGGCGTGGGCGGTGTCGCACCACGAGCAGCGCAGGTCGCAGAAGGTGGTGCGCACGAAGACGCACGGCAGCCCGGCCCAGGTGCTCTCGCCTTGGATGGACGCGTAGATCTCGTGGATGGTGAGCGTCGGCTCGCGGCTCGGGCGGCCGGGCGCAGGCGATTCCTCGGCCGGCGGCAGGACCACGGGCAGCTCTGAAACGGCAGGCGCGCTCACGGGCGCATGATAGCCGGGAAACGAGCGGCGGCACGGCGATGCCGCGTCTCGTGGTGCTCTCTTCTCCGAGCCGTCGCGCTAACTCCGCACGGCGCGGGCGAACTCGGCGAAGAGCGCCGCATAGCGCTCGGGCGCACGCTCGGGATGATATTGCACGCCAACGGCCCAGGGCAGCTTGGTGCTGCGCACGCCCTCGACGATGCCGTCGCCGGCATGCCAGCTTTCGGCCACGAGGCCGTCACCGAGGCGGTCGAGCGCTTGGTGGTGGGAAGAATTCACGCGGTCGAAGCGGCGGGCCTCGGCGGCGGAGCGGTCCCAGCGCAGGGGCTGCACGTCCGTGTCCTTTTGCGCCGGCTCGTCGTGGCCGTCCACGTGAAGGTAAAGGGTGCCGCCGAGGGCGACATTGAGCACTTGGTGGCCCTTGCACACGCCGAGGATGGGCAGGCCGCGCGCGATGGCCTCGGCGGCGGCGGCGAATTCCCAGGCGTCGCGCTCGGGCACGGGATCGAGGATGGGCGCGCCGTCCGGCACGGGCTGGCGCAGGTATCCGGCCGCGATGTCCTCGCCGCCGGTGAGCAGGAGGGCGTCCATCTCGGCAAGATCCGGCACCTCGCCACGGCGGGCGTTGCGCAGCACGAGATCAGGCCGGCCGGCGACGGCGACGGAATCGGCGAAGCGGGTCTCGTCCTTCTCGCGCACCCAGGAGGCAATGATCGGCATGGAGCGATCACGTTCTGCCAGACCCCGGCGGCGCTCAAGCGGCGGCTTGGCGCGGACGGCCTTCACCATTTGGCGCCGGGCCGTCCGATCGCGGCGCGGATCGCGCGCATCTCGGCGGCAAAGCGCGCTGGCTCCTCCAGGTGCGGCCAGTGGCTGGAGCGCTCGAAGCGAAGGTAGTGCTTCCCGCGCGGCGCGCGCAGGGCCTGGTAGTAGGCGGCGATCACCCGCTCGAGGACCACGCGGTCGTAGGGACCGGCGAAGAACCAGACGGGCACCTCGAGCCGCGGGACGAGCTTGAAGAGGCTGGTCGAGTTGATGGCCTCGGTGAGGACATCAGAGGAAAAAGAGAACCCGCGGAGCGTCCGGCTGATCTCGTAATCCGGTGAGGTGAGCACCCACCCCGCCAGGGCAAACCGGGCGCGCGCGTTTACCAAAGGGGCCGAGGGCGGGGGCTGCGAGGAGAGCTCCCGCTTGGTGCGGGTGTAATCCGCCAGTTGCGCGATGGAGACGAAGGCGTGGAAGAGTTCCGGCTGGCGCGCGGCCGCCAGCGCGGAAACGAGCGTTCCCCACGAGTGGCCGACGAGGAAGATCTTCCGCTGGCCGAATCGCCGCGCGAGTCGCTCGGACAGCTCGATGGTGTCATTCACAAAGAGCGGCGCGGTCATCGCCTCCTTTGGGAAGCCTTCGTAATAAGAATGGCCGGCGCCGCGCTGGTCCCAGTGGACGACCGTGAAGTCGCGCTCCAGTTCCGCGTTGACCCGCGCGGTCACGCCGCCCGGAAAACCGGGCCCGCCATGGACGAAGAGAAGCACCGGATTGCGTGCCGGGTCATCGCCGCGGATCCATAGGAATTGGTCGATGCCGCCGAGGCGCACCGTTTCCTTCGTGTCCAGGCGCGCGGCGGATCCCAGGCGCGGAAAGGCGGCGGCCAGCGCGAGGAGGATCAGAAAAAAGCGGACGCATGGGAAAGGCACGCCGCGGATTCGTCCCCGGCGGCTCCGATGCGTGCGCCCCGTCCCGACGCTCAGGGCACGGCGAGCGCCTTCTGCAGCCATTCGGCGCCGCGCGGCACGGAGCGCTCGTAGTCGCGCCAGGCGGACACGCGCGCGAGGCGCTGCCATTGGTCGAACTGTTCCTCGTCCATGTCAGCCACCAGGGCGTTGGCGGCCAGATATGTCTGGGCAAGCTTCTCGTCGTCAGCCCGGGCGCAGTCCGCGCCGAACTTCTCCAGCTCGGCGCCGGCCTCGGTGATCGCGCGACGCTGCTCGATCAGCAGCGCGTCGAAGGTGGCGCGCGACATCACCAGCGGCTCGGGGAAGTAGAACAGCGCCTGCCGCCGGGGCGTGGTCACGGCCCGGCAGAAATCTTGCAGCTTGAAGCCCACCAACGACGTGGCGCTGGTGAACGCCGCGTCCAGCTTTCCCGCCCGGAAGGCGGCCGCGATCTCGCTCGACGGCATCGATAGCATCTCCGCGCCAGCCGTGCTCAGCAGCGAGTCCACGCTCTTGCCCGCGCCGCGCAGGCGAACTCCGCGCATGTCCTCGGGCACCAGCAGCGGGCGTTTCACCGATACCGCACCCGCCGCCTGCCAGACCCACGTGATGATCATCACGCCGTTGTCCCGCAGCAGTCGCGTGACTTCCGCGCCGATGGGGGCCGTCTTCCAGCGCGCGGCCTGCTCGTAGGAACGGATCACGCCGGGCAGCAGCGTGACGTTCAGCTCGGGCAGACGGTCGAAGCCGTTGTTCAGCGGGAAAAGGCACAGGTCCATCCCACCCCCCTGGAGCGCGGCGAGTTGCTGCTCGGGCTTCACGAGCTTGTTCGCCGGGAAGACCTCGCTGCGCAGCGTGCCGCCGGTGCGTCGCTCCACGTCGGCGGCGAACTTGCGACACAAGCGGTCACGGAAGTCCCCTTCTTCCAAGCTTGCCGCGGCCGGGAACTGGTGGCCGATCCGCAGGAGCCGCGCACCGGTGGAGGCCGGCGGAGCCTGGGCGGCGAGAAGGCCTGGGAGGGTGGCGCTCGCCACAAGGGCAAGCCAACTCATCAGACCGCGAGGGAGGGCGCGCGGGAAGCACATGGCTCGGGGGAACGCCGTCGGTTGTAGCGATTCCCACGCCCCAAAGGCAAGCCTGCTCTTGTGGTTTCTACGCAGCAGCCTCCCGCCGTCTCGTCACGCCCCGTCACCGAAGCTCGGGAGCGAAATAGGATTCCAGATACAGGCCAAGCATCCGCTTCACCTCGCCGCGCATCATCGTTTGCGTGGCGGGGTCGAGGTGGCGCGCGTTGGCCAGGAGCACCTTGCTCGTCTCGGCGATCATCCGCAGGCACACGCGACGCTGGTCTTCGGGCACGTCGGGATACGCTTTTGCCAGGATGTCGTCGAGCGGCCCCATGATCTCGCGCTCCAATTCCTCCGAGGCCTCCCCCGCCCCGGCCTCGTCCGTCTTCGCGGCGGAGAACAGGTAGCGAAAGCCCGGCGTGCGCTTCTGCACCTCCTCGATGCCGTCGATGAAGAGGTTCACGAGGTCGATGGTCGAGCGCCGCGCCGTTTCCAGGCTGAAGAGTCGCCCCAGCGTGCGCGAGACTTCCGTGCGAAAGCCATCCGCCAAGCGCGCCAGCACCGCCGCCTTATTCGGGAAAAACTGGTAGAGCGACCCGATCGAGGTGCCCGCCTTCTGGGCAATGGCATTGGTGGTGAGAGCCGCGTAGCCCACTTCTTCCAGGAGTTGCCCGGCCGCCGAGAGGATGGATGCCACCCGCTTCTGCGAGCGCTCCTGGCGCGGCTCGCGCCGTGAACCCTTCGGCGTGGAAGATGAAGAATCACTCATAAACAGACGGCGTGCCGCCCTCTTCCGACACTTTCCTCTGGCTCGCAAGGCGCGATTTCTTCTGGAAACAGAACCCCACGAAATAAAATGAGCTTTTTCTCACGTTTTCTTTTGACGATGTGAGCAACCGCTCGTATTCTCGACTTGTGAGCGAAAGCTCATGATTTGAGGCGACAGCGACCGAGTGGTCGCCGCCGGTTCTCAAACCCATCGAAAACCCGCCCACACCCCAAGCCATGAATTATCGCAACGCCACCCAAGCCATCGTCGAGGACATCGCCAACGCCCAGAAGCAGTTCATCGACGGCGTCGTCGAGAGCATCAAGAACCTGACCACCAAGGCCGCCGACCGTCACCCGGTCCGCCGCTCGTTCGACACCACCGAGGGTATCCTCCTCGCCGGCATCCAGGCCCGCGCCACGCTGGCCGAGTCCGTCGCGAACACGGTGACCAAGGTCAATGACCTCCCGCCCACCGCCGCCAAGGCCGCGGTCCGCGTGCAGGACATGGCGCAGAAGCTTTACACCGCCGAGGAGAAGATCGTGAAGAACACCTTCGCCGCGCTGGACCGCTACATCCCGCTCAACGGCGAGATGGTCGCCTCCATCTTCCAGTCCCCGGTGCAGACCGCGCTGGACCTCGCCCGCAAGGCCGTGGAACTGCCCGTGACGGTGCTCCAGAAGTTGACCGGCCGCGCCCAGCGCGTGGAGAACGCCGCCGACGAGGCCATCGACACCGCCGAGCGCAAGGTGAAGACCGCCGCCGCCAAGGCCGAGAAAAAGGCCGCCAAGTAAGGACCGGGCTCGTCTGGCCTCCGGCCGGAACGACCTTCCCCGCTTGATTTTCCCAGCCGGTGCCGCCGTGAGGCGGCGCCGGCTTTTTTGGGCTTGAATGTGGCCGTTTGTGTCCCAATGGGGCACACAATGCCCTGGCGCTGTCCAGACACATGTATATACATGGTATATAAGCCTGCCTCCGCTGAATTCCGGCTCCATGCCGGCGAAGGGTATCCTTCTTAGGCGGACGGTGGGTTTATTTTTTGGACGGAAAGCGGATTGAGCGGCGAGTAGCGAACGCGGCGGCTGCGTTTCTTGCCGTGGCCATAAAGATCCAGGACGGCCATGGCTTTGTCGGCGATGAAGTCATAGTAGCGGGACTCGGCCCGCTCGAAAACGCGTTGCACCGCCCAGCACAGGTAATCTGCGACGTTGAGCAGTGGTTCTGTGCGTTGGGACTGAACGTTGAAACCTAACTGCGCCTTTGGCTCACCGGCCGTCTGCCGTCGCGCGACCCGTTCGGTCGCCTTATCGAGCGCACGGGCCAAGTTCGCCTGCTTCGTGCTGTCTGCCCGCTGGGCGATAGTAAGGACCAAGCCTTCGCCCGCCTTCAGTTTGTCGTCCAGGAGATGGGACAGCACGTCGGCGTAGAACTCCGCATCCTTGGCGTGGTGCTTCCTCACGAACCGGCCGGGATCTTTGCGGGCGACAACCGCTTCCAGCGAGCGGTCGAGTTCCTTGATGAACTTGAAGAAAACCTGTCGGACTTCCGGCGGATCGTCCGTTGCGTGGAAGTGGAATGCACCCTTGGCAATCTTCTTCGCCACGCTGGGAATGACGTTCAGATACGGATCGTCGGCGATCGCTTGCTGAAGCTGCACCACATCTCCGCGCACTTGGGAGATAGGCGCCCCGAATCGCACCATCCCAATGGTGAACGTCGTCGAGACTCCCGGCGTGCCGACGATGGTCACGCGACCCTTTCCGAAGAACGTCGTGTCGCCGGCCTCGTCGAGGAACAGGTGAGTTTGGTCCGCGTCCACCATGCGCGAAAAGACGCAGCTTCCCTCACGCGTCCAGGCGCTCGATGATGCCGGCGGCGCCTTGGCCACCTCCGATGCACATCGTGATGAGGGCGCGGCGCGCGCCGCGGCGCTCCAGCTCGTGCAGGGCGCTCACGGTCAGCTTGGCGCCGGAGCAGCCCAGTGGGTGACCCAGGGCGATCGCGCCGCCGTTCACGTTCACCCGGTCCATCGGCAGCTTGAGCGCGTCGATCACGGCCAGCGACTGCGCGGCGAAGGCCTCGTTCAGCTCGATGAGATCGATGTCGTCGAGCGTCAGGCCGGCTTGGCGCAGCGCCTTCGGCACGGCCTCGACGGGGCCGATGCCCATGATCTCCGGCGGCACCCCGGCGATGGCGAAGGTGATGAAGCGCGCGCGGGGCTTGAGGCCACGCTTCTTGGCGGCGTCCTCGCTCATCAAGACCACGGCGGCAGCGCCATCGGAAAGAGGCGAGGAGTTTCCGGCGGTCACGCTGCCCTTCGGATGGAAGGAAGGCCGGAGCGCGGCCAGCGCCTCGGCGCTGGCGTCGGCGCGCACGAGTTCGTCGATGGCGAAAGGCTTGAAGTCGGAGACGACCTTGGTGCCCTCCATGCGGTCGGTGCGCACTTCCACGGGAACCATCTCGTCGTTGAACTTGCCGGCCTTCCACGCGGCGGCAGCCTTCTGGTGCGAGGCGAGCGCGAACTCGTCCTGCCGGGCGCGGTCCACGCCGTATTTGCGCGCCACGTTCTCGGCCGTCAGGCCCATGCCGATGTAGGCCTCGGGGCGCTTGTCCACGAGCTCGGGGGAAAGCGAAAGCTTGTTGCCGCTCATGGGCACCATCGTCATGGACTCGACGCCGCCGGCCACCACGCACTCGCTCATGCCGCTCATGATGGCCTGCGCGCCCATCGCGATGGTCTGGAGGCCGGACGAGCAGAAGCGGTTCACGGTCACGCCACCGGTGGCGTCAGGCATCCCGGCGAGCAAGGCGGCGAGGCGGGCGACGTTGAGACCCTGCTCGCCCTCGGGCATGGCGCAGCCCATGATCACGTCCTCCACGTCCTCCGGCTTCAAGCCGGCGCGCTGGACCGCCTCGCGGATCACGGCGGCGGCGAGGGCATCGGGACGAGTATTGGCAAACGCGCCTTTTTTGGCGCGGCCGACGGCGGTGCGGCAGGCGGAGACGAGAACGGCGCTGGGCATAAGGAAAGGAGGCTGGGGTGGAGAGTGGAAGGCGGCTGAAAATTCGAGAGGGAGAAACTCGAAACTCGAAACAAGGCCCGAAAGGAAAAAGGTCCGAAAGCGGCGGGCGCGCGATTTGAAAAACCTCCGGTGCTTGCCGTTCTTTTTCGGCGCTTGTTTCGAGTTTCGAACTTCGAGTTTCGAGTTTCCCGCAAAGCGGGTCTCACGCCTGCGGGGGCGCCTGCGGCGGCCGAGGCGCGTCCTCGACGGAGTCCGCGGCGGCCGGGCGGGAAAGCATCTGCTCAAGCTTGTTCATCTCGGCGGCCTGCCAGGCGACGGAATCGATCTGGCGGCGGGCGGCGGCGATGGCCTCGTCGTCGGAGCCGACGGCGAGCTTCGTGAACTCGGCCAGGGTGCGGTCGGACGCCGCGGCGATGGTGTCGGCCTCGCGGTTGATCTCGGCGAAGCGCTCTTCCAGTCCCGTCTGCTCGGAGGAAATTTGCGAGGCGATGGAAAGGCGCTCGACCAGCGAGAAAAGCGCCTGCGCGGAGCCGATGGAGTGGCGCACGGCGTCGTCCTTCACCTCCGGCGGCAGGTAGCGGCTGGCGTTGCCCTCGGCGGCGGCGCGCACCTTCAGGAGACCGCGGGCGGCCGCCACGATCTTCTCGCGCGACACGCCCTTTGGCAGTCGGAGCGAGGACTGCGAGCGCAGCAGCGAGACGAGCTTCTGCGCCTCGTTCTTGGTGAAAAGCTCCGTGAGCGTTTCCTCGACGCGGCCCTGCTGGATGGCGCGCGCCCCCGAGGCGGTGCCGGAATTCTTGGAGGCGTAGATGAGGGCGATGATGCCCAGCGCGAAGATCAGGCCCATGCCCACGCCCACCCAAAGCAAATACGCGCGCAAAAGAAAACCCACCACGACGAGGGCAATCACGCCGACGACGCAACCAGACTTGAGCGTATCGTTATCCATGGCGGGCGCGGGTCAGTTCCGCAAAGGCTTCCTGACCTTGAGCATGTGGGCAATGCGCTCCTGCGTCTTGGGCTGGCCGGTGAGTTCGAGGAACACCTCGCGCTCCAGGTCGAGCAGGAGCTGCTCGTCCACCTCGGCGCGGTGATTCAGCGTGCCGCCGCTCAGGATGCGCGCGAGGCCGGTGGCGAGATGCACGTCGTGGTCGCTCGCCATGCCGGAGAGCTTCATCGACTGCGCGGCAAACTTGAGATTCGCGAACACCGCCTCGCCGCCCACCCACACCTTGCGGCGCGCCGGGGCCACATAGTCGCGGGACATCGCCAGCATCGCGGCCTTCGCGTCGGCGAGGAGGCGGCGCTTGTTCATCGAGATGTGGTCGGTCTCGCGCAGGAAGCCGAGGCGGCGCGCCTCGATGGCGGACGAGGAAACCTTGCCCATCGCTATCAACTCGAAGGCTCGGCGCGCGGCGTCGAAGAGGTCTGCGCCCGGCGGCAGCGCCTGCGTGAAGCGGATCAACATCTCGGTGGTGCCGCCGCCCGCGGGAATCAGGCCCACGCCCAGTTCCACGAGGCCGCAGTAAAGCTCCGCGTGCGCCTGCACCACGTCCGAGGCGAGCAAGGTCTCGCAGCCGCCGCCCAGCGCCATGCCGAAGCCGGCCGCCACCACGGGGAACGGCGCGGTGCGCATCGCCACCACGGTGGACTGGAACCCGGAGATCATGGTGTCCAGGTCGTCGAAACGCTTCTCCTGCCCCATCTGGAGCATCGCGGCGAGGTTCGCGCCGGCCGAGAAGTGCTGGCCTTCGTTGCCGACCACGAGGCCGGCGAAGCCCTTCTGCACCTCGCCGTCGATGGCGGCGCGCATCATGGCGATGGCGTCGTCGCCCATCGCGTTGGCCTTCGAGTGGAATTCCAACAGCAGAGCGCCGTCGCCGATGTCCATGAGGCTCGCGCCGGGCGAGGTCTTCACGACTTTCGCGGGGTGCGCGGCCTTGTAGGCGGCAAGGTTGAAATACGCCGGATCGGACTCGGCCGCGGCGTTCTTCGGGTAAAACGGCTGGCCGCTTTCGAGGTGCGTCCGGATGACCGCGGGGACGGTGCCGCCTTGCTTCTCGATGCCCTCGGCCACGTTCTTGATGCCAAGCCCGTCGATCAGCTCGAAGGCTCCCAGCTCCCAGCCGAAGCCCCACTTCAGCGCGTGGTCGATCTCGCGCGGCTCGGCGGCCACCACGCCCACCTTCTCGGCGGCGAAGCGCAGCATCTCAAAAATCGTCTCGCGCGAAAACTCGCCGGCCGGCGTGTCCAGCGCGAGCAGCATCCGCGTGCGCTCCAGCGCGGAGCGGGTCTTCGCGATGGGAGCCAGCTCGGGCAGCGCCACCGGCGGGCGCGCCTCGTATTCGCCGGACTCGAAGTTCAGCGTGAGGATCTGCGACTTGCCCTTGGCGTCCTTCACGCGCTGGTAGAAGCCCTTGCCGCTCTTCTCGCCGAGGTGCTTGCGCTCCACCATCTGCACGATGGCGGTGGGCAGCGTGAAGTCCTCGCCGGTGGTGTTCGCCGCGAGGCCGGTGGCGACCATATGGAGCACGTCGAGGCCGGTCACGTCGGCGGTGCGCAACGTGGCGCTCTTGGGCCGGCCGAGAATCGGGCCGGTGAGCGCGTCCACCACGTCGGAGCCGAGCTTCAGCTTCTCCATCGTGCGCACGGCCTGGAGCATCGCATAGACGCCCACGCGGTTGCCGACGAAGCCGGGCACGTCGTTGGCGCGCACGATGCCCTTGCCGAGCACGCGGTCGCCGAAGTCGCGCAGCGTCTCGAAGACCTCCGGATCGGTGTCCGTCGTGGGAATCAACTCCAGCAGATGCAGCCAGCGCGGCGGGTTGAAGAAGTGCGCGCCCACGAAGCGGCGGCGGAACGCATCCGAGCGACCTTCGATCTGGTCGTGCATCGGGATGCCCGAAGAGTTCGAGGAAAGGATGGCCGTGGGCTTGGCGACCTTTTCGACGCGCTCCCACATGGCGCGCTTGGCGTCGAGCTTCTCGACGATGGCCTCCTCGATCCAGTCGGCCTCGGCGAGCTTGGCGAAATCGTCCTCGAAGTTCCCCACCGTGACGAGCGCGGCGCGCTCCGCGTCCATGAACGACGCCGGCTTGGCCTTCATGGCGCGCGCGAGGCCGCCGCGGGCGACGGCGTTGCGATCCTTGCCCTCGGAGGGCAGGTCCAGCAGGAGCGTGGGAATGCCGGCGTTGGCGAGGTGGGCGGCGATGGCCGCGCCCATGGTGCCGGCGCCGAGGACGGCGGCTTGGCGGATGGGGGAGGAAGGCATGAAAAACGGAACGGTGGAGGCGGGACTGGGGAATCGCGGGCGAGGCGCAGACCGCACGCCTCCCCGACGGGGGAAATTCGGGTGCGCCTGTCTAGCCAAGCGAAAATCCGCCGCAAGGGGAAAGCCCGTCGCTTGGTAGGATGATCGCCATCATCCCATCCGGCCGGTCTCCCCCCAGGCGCGCAGGCGGCGCGTGGCGCGCTCGAAGAACTCTGGAATTAGCTGTCGGAGGTCAGGGTTGGTCACTTGAAGCACATCATTGGCGAGAAACGCGGCGCGGCCGGCACACAAATCTTCCAGCGTGCGCTCGTCCGCCGGCCACGTGCCGCCGCCGCGTTCGTAGCCGGCGCGCAACGCTTCATCCCAGGCCGGCTCCCAATGGGGCGAGCGGCGCAGGTAATATTCCGTGATCGCGAGGTCCTGCTCCGGGTAGCCCCACAGGGCGTCGTCGAAGTCGAACACCATCAGACGGTCACGATCACGCAGCCACATCAGGTTCCCGGGGTGAAGGTCGTGATGAATCGGGCGCGGCGGTCGGAAGGCCCAGAGCCGGTCGAGCGCAGCCTGCGCGCGCTCCCACGCCGCGCGGAAGAGCGCGCGCAGCTCGTCGGTGAGCAGCGGGTGCGGATCGTCCCAAAGCATCGCGCGCGAATCGTAGAACACGCGCCGCCCCTCGATCAGCGAGGTGCCCGGCGGCGGGGCCCAGCCCATCGCGTGCGCATGGAGAGCGGCCGTCAGTTCTCCGAGATGGGCGATCTTGGCCGCGGTCAACGCGTGCCGAAGCAACTGGCCGGGCAGCCACGAGTAAAGCACCGCCGGCCTTGGGTCGGGCAGGTCGTCCACGGGAACACACTGCACCTCACTCCCGTCGGGCGCGACAGTGGGACGGGGCACGCCCAGCGCCGTGTCGCGGCCCAGCGCGGCCACCCACGCGACCTCGGCGCGAACGTTCTCCAGCGTGCGGCGCGAGTTGACGTTGATGCGCAGCGCGAGGAGCCCGCCGCGGGCGTTTTCCACGCGGAAGGTGGTGTTGAAGCCGTGGCTGATCAGCTTCAGCCGGTAGGCGCTCAGGTCGTGCCGCCGCAACACCTCGTAACCCGCGCGGCGCAGCCGGGAAACCTGCCGGCCGCGGGACAAGTCGGCGAAGGCGATCATGGCTTCGCGGCCGACGCCGGATAGCGAGCCAGGATCGCCTGGAAGCGCGGCTCGCCGCGGATGGGGTCCATGTCAGGATCCACCCGCAGGGTGCCGGGCGACACGTCGGAGGGAACGCGGAAAAGGTATTCCAGCAGGTCCAGCGCGCGGCCGGTTTCCCCCGCCGCGATGCACACATACATGAGCTTTTCCTGCATCCCGATGCCCTCGGCGTAGTCGCGCGTGGGAGGCATGAGCTCGCAGGCCCGCTCGCTCAGGCGCAGGGCCTCCTCGCGGTTGCCCAGGAGGCTTTCCACCCGCGCGAGCACGCTCACGGCCTTCTCGTCCTCCGGGTTTTCCCGCGCCAGCGCGGCGCATTCCTCGCGCGCCGCGAGCAGGAGGGGGCGGGCGCCGTCGGCATCGCCCATGAGCTGCCGGGCGCGGCCCTCGTAATAGGAACGCGGCCGCACGTAGCCGGCGGTGACCACGCGAGGCTGCGGGTGCGCCGCAATGGCTTGCAAGGCGGCGGGATAATCGCGCTCGTAAAAGGCGAGGTTCCAGCGCTGGAGGGCGAGGTCGCGCACGTTGGCCTCCGCCTCGGGGGAATAAAGCAGCCGGCGAAGCGGAGCGGTGTCGCCGCGGGCCTGGCGCTCGAGACGGGCGCGCTCGAAGCGCAGGGAAAAGTCGCCTGGATTCGCCGCGAGGGCGGCATCCATGAGGCGGAAGGCCTCGTCGAAGCGACGCAGGCGCACGAGGCTGAGCCGTTGCTGCAGGGAAAGGCTGGCGTTCCGCGGATCGAGCTCCAGTGCGCGGCGCATGGCGGCCACCGATTCCTCGATCCGCCCTTCGCGTCGCTCCAGGTAAGCAAAGAGGGCGTGAGCCTCCGGGTCGTTCGGCAGCCGCGCGAGCGCGGGAGCCAGCTCGCGGCGCGCGCCGGCGTAGTCGCGGTAGGATTGGTAAAGATGATTCGCCCGGGCGAGCCGCGCCTCGCCGGAATCCGCGCGCAGCGCCGCGGCTTGCTCCACGGCGCGCGCGGCCTGCTCGCGGCGGGCGGGCGTGGCATCGAAGCGCAGGAAATAAAGCGTGTCGTGCGCGCGCGCGAGCAGGCACCAGGCGCGCAGAAAGGCGGGATCGCGGGCGACCACCTTTTCCAAGCGCGCCATGGCCTCGAGGAGCACCTCCTTGCGACCGCCGAGGTTGGCGAAGCCCGCGCCCACCTGGTCCTTGGCGCGCAGGTATTCGTCGTAGGCCGCCAAGTCCGTCGTGCCGCGCTCCTGCATGGCCGCCTGCTCGGCGGGCGAAAGGCGCGCCTGAAGCTGCCGGACGATGGCCGCGCCGACCTCGCTCTGGATGGCGAACACGTCGGCCAAGTCGCGGTCGTAGGTCTCGGCCCAGCGTTGCGCGCCGGTGCGCGCGTCGGTCAGCCGGGCGCTCACGCGCACGCGCGGGCCGGCGCGCTGGACGGATCCCTCGAGCACCCAGGCCACGCCGAGGGCCTTGGCGATGTCGGGCAGGTTCCGCGCGGCCTCGGCGCGGTAGGGCTGCACCGAGGAGCGCGCGATCACGCGCAGGTCGGCGACCTTCGCGAGGCAAGTGAGGATCTCGTCCTGCACGCCGTCGGCGAAGCCGGCGCTTTCCTCCGCGGCCGTGCGGTTCTCGAAGGGCAGCACGGCGATGGACTTGTCGGCCGCGGCGACCTCCGGCGCGGCGGCGGGCCGCTCTTTTTCTGCCTTGGACCAAAGGAAGAGACCGGCCAGGACGGCGGCAGCCAGCGCGCCCAGGCCCAGCGGCAGGAGCCAGGCCCGCCGCGGGACCGACGTCAACGGCGTGAAGGTCGGCTCGCCGCCTGCCGTCTTCGCGGTGGGTGCGGTGAACGCGAGGGTGGAGGCATCCGGCGGCACGGTGCGCGGCGGGAGCGGGCGCAGGGCAGCGTCGATAGACGCCGGGACGCCCGCGCTGGTCCCGCCGGAGCGCAGCAGGCGGCGCAGGGAGGCGATGAGCGCGCCGTGGTTGGCCGGGCGCTCGTCTCGGTCCTTGGCGAGCATGGCGCGCAGCAGCTCGACCGCCTCCGGCGGCGCGCCGGCGGCGGCGAGTTTCTCGAAGGGCGGCGGCCGGTCGGTGTGTTGCGAGAAAATTTGGAAGTCCGATCCCTCAAAAAGCTGGCGGCCGGTGAGCAGAAACCACAGCGTCACGCCCAGCGAGTAGATGTCTGTGCGCGCATCGAGCGCGGCGGCGTCCGAGGGGGAGATCTGCTCCGGGCTCATGTAGGCCGGCGTGCCAATCGGATGCCCGCCGGTCAGCGTGGGCGCCTCCGTGCCCGCGGCGCGCGTGTCCTTGGCGATGCCGAAATCGATCACCTTCACCAGCAGGCCGTCGTCCTCGGCGGGCGCGCCCCCAGCGCCGCTGTCCGAACCCTCGGAATCCCACGCGGGCGGGCGCGCGAGCATCAGGTTGGCCGGCTTGATGTCGCGGTGGATCAGCCCGCGCTCCGCCGCCGCGGCAAGGCCCTGCGCAGCCTGGAGGATGATCCGCAGCGCTAGGCGCACCGGCAGTGGGCCGCGGCGGCGCACCAGCGCCTCGGCCGTCTCGCCGTCCACGAACTCCATCGCGTAGAACACCGGCCCGCCCTCAGTGCGCAGGTGGAAGACGCTGGCCACGTTCGGGTGGTTCAGATGCGCCGCCGCGCGCGCCTCGGTGAGGA
>CALMOL010000156.1:0-619 GCA_937871685.1 uncultured Verrucomicrobiota bacterium | reverse complement strand
TAGACGCCGACGAGCTCGTCGCGTGCGAAGCGCTGCGGGGCCCCGCCGCCCGCCCCGCGGTGCGCACGCCCGGGCCCACGGACGGGTGGTCCAGGTAGAGGCCGGAAATCACCTTCAGCGCCACCGGGCGGCCGAGCTGGACGTCCATCGCCTTGTAGGTGACGCCCATGCCGCCGCGGCCCAGCTCATGCGGGGAGCCGTCCGGCTGGCGCAGGATCTCGAAGGGCTGGAAGTCGGGAGTAGCGTCGGCCATCGGGGGGGGACCTCGGCGCCATCCCTCGCCCGGCGCGCACGGCGGCGCAAATCCGCGGCAGGCACCGCGCGGGAGCGCGCGGCGCTCGGGTTGGAGAGGCGGGGGCCGGCGCCCCCCCGGGGGGGGGTCTTAGGGCAGCCTCACCCACGCAAACCCCCCGGCCCCCCCCCGGCCGGCCCCCACCGCATCCGCTGCCGGCGTCAGGCGGCCTTCACGTCGGCCAGGAAGGTGGACAGGCGTGCCTCGGCCAGCGGCACAGCCGTCGTCTCTTTTCGGCGGCCGCGCGCGATGACCACGCCGACTGCCACGAGGGCGAGGCCAAGCGCAATCGTGCCGACGTTCAGCCAGAGCTGCACGCCGTAGTAG
>CALMOL010000155.1 GCA_937871685.1 uncultured Verrucomicrobiota bacterium | reverse complement strand
ATGTCCATGCGGGTGCGCGAGACGGCGCGGCCCGTGGCCGGGTCGATGGTTTCCACGCGCATCTGCTTGAGATACCAGGCGCGGTTGATGACCTGGCCGGAGAGCACCTCGAAGCGGCGGATCGGCCGGCCCGCGGCGTTGAATCCCTCGGCGCGGAACAGGGCGCCGCTCCCCTGGTCCACCCATAGCAGCATGCTGCCGTAGGCCGATCGCGTGCCGCCGGGGGCTTGCATGCGCAGGCGCCACACGGGGCGCGTCTTCATCTTGTCGGCTCCCTCGACGGTGCCGCGCGTCCAATACAGGAACTTCAGTGCCAGGTCCTCGTAGGTCAGGTCGGTGCCAAGCACGCGGCGCGTCGGGTCGCCCGCGCCCTCGCCGCGGCCGGAGCGCGACTCGGTCAGCTCGGAGGAGCTCTCGCCGATGCGCAGCGTGAGCGTCACCGGCTCGGGGTCGGAAAAGATGTAGCGCACCGTCGGCCCGCCATCGCTCGCGAGGCGAAACGAAGCTTCCACCGGCCGCTGCGTGGCGTCGGCCGGCAGCGCGGTGAGGGCGCCGCGCAGCTCGAGGTTGCGGCCCGCGCTGGCCCGGCGCGCCGCGCGCAGGATCTCAGCCGGGCTGGGCGCGCCCTCCTGCGCGGGCAGCGCCGAAGGCAGCACGGGGAGGGCGGCGAGAAAAAGGAAGGCGGGGAATCGCATCGCGGGACGAAACCACAGATTTTGCCCCGCGTGGCCATACGACACAGCGGCGCGGGGCAGAGGTGAGCCGAGCGAAGCGAGACAGCCAGGGTGTCTGGGGGCAATCGTGGACGGCACCCCTTAATCGACGCGGGCGAGCGCGCGCGGCGGATCACGATTCATCCTTCACAATTGCCCCCGACACCCTGGCTGTCTCGTTTCGCTCGGCTCACGATTGCTCCCATTCACCCTAGCTGTCTCGCTTTGCTCGGCACACAGTCCCCTGCCCTCCCCCGATGGACGAAAAGCTGTTCTTCCTCATCAACCATGACTGGACGCACCCCGCGCTCGACCGTGTGATGGTGGTGATGTCGTCCTACGACTTTTGGTCGCCGTTCCTCATCCTCGCGCTCGTGGTGATGGCTTGGCGCGGCCGCTTCCGCGCGCGGGCGGCGCTCATCGCGCTGGCGGTGGTACTCCTCGCGCTGAACTTCGGCGTGGAGCTGGCCAAGCCCGCCTTCGACCGGCCGCGGCCCAACCAGCACCTTGCCGGCGTGCGCTGGATCGACCTCGATCCGGATACCTCGCCCCGCTTCCTCGCGCTGGGCAAGCCGCTCCGGCTGAGGGTCAACGCCGAGCCGTTGCCGGTGGCCAAGGGCAAGGGCCGCTCGTTCCCCTCCGGGCACACGGTGATGCTCTTCGGCTCGGCCACGGTGATGGCGGTGTTCTTCGGGCGGCGCGGCGCGCTGACGTTTCTCGTGGCGCTCCTCGTCGGCTACTCGCGCGTTTATACCGGCTCGCATCACCCGAGCGACGTGCTCGTGACGGCGCTCTTCGCCGTGGCCGGCGCGCTCGCGGTGCTGGCGATCCTCGGCGGGATCTGGACGCTGGCCGGCCCACGCCTGCTGCCGCGACTCCACGCCGATCATCCGGCGCTCTTCGGCGAAAAGGCCGGCGCCGCGCCGCCGGCGTAAGGCCGCGCCGCTGGAGGAATGCTCGCGTTGCGCTTGCCTTCGAGGTGGACGGCGCGGTCCCCGCGCCGTTGGCGGCGGCGCAGCCGCCTAGAATCTTCGGCGCTGGCGTGTCCGCGCCAGCGCAAGGGCCTGCGCTGTCCACCTGAAGTCAGCCACGTGAAAAGATCAGGTCGTAGCAAGCGCCCTTCCTATCCGGCGCTTGGGCGAAGGGCCGGCGCAGCACCTCGCGGAAGCCCAGCGGCGCGAGGAATTCCTCCAGCTCGCGCACGGTGGCGTTGCCGGCGTAGCACTCGAAGTCGGCCGCCTCCAGCTTGAGGAAGCGCAGGCCCGGCAGCAGCTCGCGCGCGCCGCGCAGCACCAGCAGCTCGGCCCCCTGCACGTCGAGCACGAGCGCGTCGTAGTCGGCGGCGGGGATGCCTTCCTCGCGCAGGAGCGTCGGCAGCGTGACGCCGCGCAGCGGCAGGTCGCGCGTGAACGAGATGTCTGGCCACAGCTCGCGGTGCCGCGCCAGCGGCAGGATCGAGGACGACTCGCCGCGGTTGCTGGCGACGTGGAGCACGTGCTCCGCGCCGTCCCGGTCCACGACGAGCCGGCAGATCGCACGCTGGTCGGGAAACGGCGCAAGGTTCCGCTCCAGTTCCGCGAATACTTCCGGGATCGGCTCGATCCACAGCACGCGCAGGCCGTATCGGTCATACACTCCGCGCTCCTGCCCAGTGCTCGCGCCGACGTGGATCACGCCGCGGCTGCGGGCCAGGAAACGATTCGGCCGGCCCGCGAGCGGCAGGAGGCTATCGAGGAAGCGTTTCCAGCGCACAGGCGGCGGTCCGCGTCACGCCGCGGCGGCAGCATCCTCAGATTTTTCAATCGCCGTGATGTGCCGGGTCGCCACCGTAACGCCACTGCCGTCGTCGAACCAGATCACCATTTGCGTTCCCATGGGATTGATGTCCGCGTGGTCGGCGCTGGCCACGGGATACGCTCGGCCGCCGCTGGTAACGATTACAAACCGTTGGAAAGGCGCAGTTAGGAGCAGTTTGCGAAGGTTTTCCACCATGGCCTGCCGAGCCTACGCGCAGCCTTCTGGCTGGCAAACCCTTCAGGCGGCGACTCACGTCCACACTCACAGCGCCGCCGGCGGCGTCTCGAGCTGGATGGCCTTGATGCGCGCCAGCAGGTCGGACGTCTTCGCGTGCGCGGCGATCCCGGTGGGCGACACCAGCTGCGGGCCGAATGCGCGCAGCAAACGCTCGGCGGTGGCCGTGGTCTTGAGGATCTTCAGCGAGGTGACGCGGTCCGAAAGGTTGTCGTAGATGTCGGCCATCTTGGCAATCTTCACCGGCTCGGGCGCGGCGATCAGGCGCGCGGCGTATTCGTCCTCGCGCCGGTCCTTGGGCATCATGTTGTTCTTCGTGAGCAGCACCACCATGTCGGCCACGCGCGCGCCGAAGTGGTCCTCGATCTCGTCGTAGTCGGTGGCGGTGTCCTCCAGCGTGTCGTGCAAGAGCGCGGCGGTGAGCAACTCTTCATCCCGCACGCCGAAAACGTGCGAGAGGACCAGCGTCACGCGGGAAACGTGGGAGAAATACGGCGTCACGCCGTCGGCCCGCTTCTGCCCCATGTGCTTGCGCGCGGCGAAGGAGGCCGCGCGCAGCAGGGACTGCACGGGCAGGTCGAGCGCCGTGGGCGGGCGCGTCGGCACCCCCTGCGCGAGCGGCGGCACCGCGAAGCCACCGCGCGCCGCCAGAAGCCCGGGGCGGGGCGCACGGCTCTTCTTCTTGCCCTTTTTGCCATCCTTCTTTCCGGCCTTTTTGCGCCCTTCGGCGTCCTTGTCCTTCTGCTTTTTCGCGCGGGCTCGCGCGGCCTTGGCGGTGCGGGCGGCTTCCGCCCGCGTCTCCACCTCGTCCTCCAGGGGGGCCTTGAGCTTTTTCTTCCCGGCAGCCGGCTTGCGGCGCAAGAAGCGGCGCAAAGCCTTGAGCGGGTGGCGGAACGGCTTCTTCGGCATCGGCTTTTTTGTCGCGTCGCGCCCTCATCGGCAAGCGATATCTGGCCCGAGACAGACCGAGAGGATGGAAGATGGCGGCGGCCGCGTTGCGCGGCGGGAACGCGCCCAATGCGAGGAACGCCCCCTGCCATCTTCCATCCTCTCGGTTCATCTCTGCCGAGCATGTCGCCACAGTAGGCGGGCGAAGCGGATGGTATCTTGCGCCGGGCGAATCGAGGAAACCTCGTCCCGATAAACCGTGGACACCGGCACCGCGCCGATGGCGTGGCCAGCGCGCGTGATGCGAATCAACATCTCCGATTCGTAGTCGAAAGCGCTGCTCTCGCACTCCGTCAGCAGTTCTGCCACTTGGCGCTGCGCAAGGCGGAAGCCGCACTGTGAGTCGGGGATACGCTGGCCCGCCACGCGCGAGAGTAGCACGGACATGAAGCGGTTCGTCCACCGGCGCACGCGCGGCATGGCGCGCAGGTCCGCCATGCGGTTGCCCACCCACAAATCGATGGCCGGATCCTCCTCGGCGGCGGCGCGGAAGCGTGCGATCTCCTCCGGCAAGTGCTGACCGTCGCCGTCGAGCATCACCACGGCGTCGAAGTCCCGCGCCCACAAGTGGCGAAAACCAACTTTGAGCGCCGCGCCCTTACCTTGGTTGCGCTCCTGCCGCAGCACCTCCGCGCCGGCCGCCGTGGCCGCCGTGGCGGTGCCGTCGGGCGAACCATCGTCCACCACGAGCACCGCGTCCACCTGGCTCCGCACCGCCGCCACCACCGCGCCCAAGTGCCTTTCCTCGCAATAGGCGGGGATCAGGGCGGCGAGGGTCATCGGGGAAAGCTTCAAGATTCAAGCATCAAGCTTCAAGGAAAGGCTGAAAGGGCCGCCAAGGAAAAAGGCGAGGAGATCGCCGGCGACCTTTCTCCCTTCCCGCCTCTTCGGACTCTTCCGCCTTCCTTGAGGCCTGATGCTTGAAGCTTATCCCTTCTTCCTTCCCGCCAGCGGATCGTAGTCCGCCGCGTGGTAGGAGGAGCGCACCAAAGGCCCGCTGGCCACGTATTCAAATCCCTTCGCGCGCGCCACCTCGCCGTAGCGATCAAACTCACCCGGCGCGATGTAGGAAACCACCGGCAGGTGCTTGGGCGTGGGCCGCAGGTATTGGCCCAGCGTGAGCAACTGGCAGCCATTGGCGCGCAGGTCGTCCATCGCCTGGAAAAGCTCTTCCTCCGTCTCGCCGAGACCAAGCATCAGGCCGCTCTTGGTCACCGCTTCCGGCGCGATCTCCTTCGCCAGGCGCAGCACTTCCAACGAGGTGCGATACTTGGCGCGCGAGCGCACCAGCGGCGTGAGACGTTCCACCGTCTCGAGGTTGTGATTGAAGACCTCCGGCTTGGCGGAAAGCACGGTCTCGAGTTCGGGGCGCCGGGCGTGGAAATCTGGAGTGAGCACCTCCACCACGATGCCGGGCACCGCTTCCTTCACCGCGAGAATCACGCGGCGGAAATGATCGGCGCCACCGTCCTTGAGGTCGTCACGCGCCACTGCGGTGATGACGAGATGCTTGAGCTTCATCCGACGCGCGGCCTCGGCCACGCGCTCCGGCTCGTCGGCTTCCAGCGCGAAAGGCTTCGCCGTCGAGACCGCGCAGAAGCCGCAGGCGCGCGTGCAGCGCTCGCCCGCGATCATGAAGGTCGCCGTGCCCTGCGACCAGCATTCCCAGCGGTTTGGACACTGGGCCGACTCGCACACCGTGTGCAGGCGCAGATCCGCGACGAGCGCCTTGGTCGAGAAGAAGACCGGGTTGGAGGGCAGTCGCACCTTGATCCATTCCGGCTTGCGTTCCTGGTGGAGGGAGGGGTCGAGCTTGGGCGGCCGGGCGGACATGGGAGAGGAATATCGAGCCCCGCGCCCCCGGCGCAACCGCTCGGCCGTGACACGAAGGCCCCGCTTCGTTTGCAACCTTCCGCCTTCCCGCGCGTTTCATTCCTGCCACCCTCCCTATGCTGACCCCGCTTTCTCCCCGCGCCTGGACCCGCGACAAGGCCGCGCACCTCCTGAGCCGTGCCGGCTTCGGCGGCCCGCCCGCCGCCATCGATGCGCTCCACGCCCTCGGCCTCGATGCCGCCGTGCGCCTCCTCGTCGAGGGGCC
>CALMOL010000154.1 GCA_937871685.1 uncultured Verrucomicrobiota bacterium | reverse complement strand
GGGTGGGCGTCGGCGTGGGCGTGGGGACCGGCGTCGGCGTCGGGGTCGGCGTGGGCGCGGCCGTGACGGTGAAGTTCACGACCAGACCGGAACCGTCGAGGCCGTAGGTGATGCTGGCGGGGCCGCCCGCCGTGCCGGTGAAGGTGGCGGTGGCCAGGCCGGTGGCCGGCAAAGTGGCCGGCGCGTTCGTGATGGAGCCGTTCGTCGCCGTGATCGTGACGGCCCGGCCGACCAGCGGGTAGATCCGGTCGAGGGGGACAAAATCCCCGGCGGAGTTGGAGTTCACGTTCATAGCCACCGGGGCCGGGGTGCCGGCCGGGATGCCATCCGCCGAGGTGCCCTGAAGCACGATGTAGGGCGCGAAGACCACGCCGGGGGAGAAGAGCGAGGCTGACGGCGTGCTGGTGCTGAACCAGCAGTCGGTGGCCGTCACGCTGGCGGCGGCGGCCTTGCCCAGCGCGGGGGCGGTGCCGCCGACTGCGGAATTGCCGGAAATCCGGCTGCCGAGCAAATCGACGGTGCCCTCCTCGGCCCAAATCGCGCCGCCGCTGAAGGCGAAGTTGCCGAACAGGTCGCACTGGTAGAGCGAGACCGTGCCGCGCGAGAAGATGGCGCCGCCCTGGTTGCCCGCGCCCTGGTTCACGACGTCGCCCCCGGCGATGCGCAGGCGCGTGAGGGTGAGGGTCGCCCCGGCCGACACCAGGAAGGCGCGCGAGCCGCTGGGTTGGACGCGGATGCCGCTGGGCAGCGCGGACGCGTCGATCTGGACGCTCCGGCCGGCGTTGACCGGAAGGTGGAAGTTCGCGTTCGTGAGCTGGATGGTCGTGTTGTTCAGGGCGGAGGCGAAGACGAGCGTGGTGTCCGGGGCTGTCGCGCCCGCCAGCAGCGTGCGCAGCGTGCCGGCACCGTTGTCGTCCAGGTTGGAGGTGACGGTGAGGAAGGGCCCGCGCTCCACGGCGCCGAGGTCGGAGCCGCCGCCCACGTCGCGCGGGAAGCCACGCTGATCGGTGAGCAGGGGCGAGGTGGAGGCCGCGCCGAGGGCCAGCGATCCCAGGCGCGGCGAGTGCGTGAGGGTGAAGCCGCCGGTGCGCTGGAGCGGGGCCAGGAGGGCGTCAAGCGGCGCGGCGGGCGTGCCCGCGTAGGTGCCGGCGGGGAACTCGGCGGCCACGCTGCCGCTGCCCGAGCCGCCGTTGTTGCCCACGAGGTTGCGCCCGGCAGCGATGATGACGCCGGAAAAGCGGAAGAGGTCGGGCGAGGTGCTGCCGGCATTTCCCGCGATCACGCAGCGCTCGAAGCGCGCCGTGGCGCCGTCGATGACCACGCCGGATCCGGCGCGGTTGTCGGTCACCGTGCAGTGCACCAAGTCCAGGTCGCCGGTGGACTGCGCCACCACGCCGCCGCCCTGGTTGCCGGAAATGGTGCAGTTGGTCAGCCGGTAGGAGCCGCCGATGGGGAAGAGCACCGCGCCGCCGCTGAAGGCGGAGTTGCCGGAAAACGTGCAGCCGTGAAGCGCGGCCTCCCCAAACCCGAAGGCGAGGTAGGCGCCGCCGACAACGCTGCTGCGGTTGCCGGAAAAGGTGCAGTCCACGGCGAGCACCGAGGTGCCCGCGGCGTAAAGGGCGCCGCCGCCCTCGGCGGTGGTGTTGCCGTTGGCGAGGGTGACCCGGTTCAGGGCCAGGGCGCTGCCCGTGGTGCCGTTGCCGAGGAAGGCGCTGATCACCCGCGAGGCGCCGCCACCGGAGATCGTGATGCCGCCGGGTAGCGTGCTGGCGTCGATCTCGACCGACTGCGCCGTGAGGGTCAGCGGCCCGCTGCTCAGGGTGATGGTGGCGCCATCGAGGGCGGAAGCGAATTGCACGCGCGTGTCCGGGGCGGCGGCGGCGGCGAGCGCGGCGCGCAGGGAGCCGGCGCCCGCGTCGTTGCGGCTGGTCACGGTGACGACTGGCCCGCGCTCCACGGCGCCCAGGTCGCTGGCATCGACCGAGTTGCGCAGGAAGCCGCGCTGGTCGGTGTCGAGGGGTGACACGCCGCCGGCGTTGAGGGCCGGCGAGCTGGCCAGCGGCGCGAGCGTCCACGTCGGGCCGCCGCCGGGCCCGAGGGGGCGCAGCTTGGGATCGAGCGGGGCGCCGGTGGTGCCCGCGAGCGGGCCGGCGGGGAACGTCGAGGTGACGTTGCCGGTGCCGGTGCCGCCGTTGGAGCCGAGCAGGCTGGGGTTGCCGCCGGCCTGGAGCGTGCCCGCGCGGAACAGGTCGGGCGAGACGCCGCTCGCGGCGATGTTGGCCGCCAGCAGGCAGCGGTTGAGCGTGAGGGCGCCCGTGAAATAAACGCCGCCGCCCGCCGTGCCGCCGACGTTGGCAAAGACGGTGACGTGGATCATCGTCATCGCCGCGTTGAGGGTCGTGACCGCTCCGGTGCCGCCGTTGCCGGTGGCGCGGTTGGCGGTGAAGGTGGAGTTGGTGATGAGGGAGGCGCCCGAGCCGGTGAGATACAGCGCGCCGGAGTCGGTGGCGGTGTTGCGGTCGAAGGTGCAGCCGCTGGCGGTGAGCGAGGAGGACGGGCCGGTCGCCGACCAGATCGCGCCGCCGGTCCCGTCCGCGACGTTGTCGGCGAACGTGCAGTTGGCGAGCACCAGCGGGCCGCCGCCGCCGTTTTGGATAGCGCCGCCGTCGGCGTTGGTGCCGGTGGCCCGGCCGTTGACGAGGCGCAGGCGCTTGAGGCTGAGCTGGGTGGCGGAATCGACGAGGACGAAGATGCGCGTGACGCCCCCGCCGGAGATCGTGACGGCCTGGTTGAGCGAGGAAGCGTCGATCGTCGTGGTGGACCCGCCCGACACGATGAGAGGCGTGGCGAGCGTGATGACCTTCCCGCTCAGCGCCGCGTCGAACAAGATCGTGTCGCTCCCGGCGCCGTTGGCGCTGGTCACGGCCTGGCGCAACGAGCCGGCGCCGGAATCGTTGGTATTCGTGACCGTGAAGGTGGCCGCCGAGGCGGGGAGGGCGCACAGCAGCAAGCCGCCGAGAAAGAAGCGAAGCCTCGCCGGGCAGCGACGGGGCGGGAGCGATGACGAATGGTTCATGGAAAGAGGAAGACGCGCCGCGGCGAGCCGAGGGGCGCTGGAAGGTGGGGGCAGAACGGAAGGACTGGCTGTCTCCTGGGAATTCCGGCTTTGGCGGCGTGGGTTACAAAAAATCCTCGGCTCCCGCGCGGCCACGCCGGCGGAGGGCCGGGAAGGGTGCGTTGCGCCGCGCTTGAAACCGGGCCGAGCGGGCCGCCGCCAAGCCCAGGCATCCATCCGACGGCCGTGGCGCGATTCCCGCGGCATGTCGACCTTTCCGGGTCGCGGTCCCGCGCTTGTGCCGGGGACTCCCCGCCGCTTTCCAAATCCGCCCGTCCACCTTCACCCCGCGCTTCGGTCCGCGCTCCTGCCCGCCTCCTTGGACGCTCAACCCCCCGCGTCTCCCGAAGGGGAGGAGATGGAAACGCGCGCCGCTATCCTCCTCGTGGATGACCGGCCCGACAAGCTTCTGGCCCTGGAGGCCGTCCTGGAGCCGCTCGGTGAGCCGCTGGTGCGCGCCACCTCGGGCGACGAAGCCCTGCGCCGGCTCCTTCACGAAGACTTCGCGGTGATCCTGCTCGACGTGAACATGCCGGGCCTCGACGGCTTCGAGACGGCCGCGCTCATCCGCCAGCGCCGCAGCTCGGAGACCACGCCCATCATCTTCGTGTCTGCGCTGGACGCGGCTGGCAACCACCTCGCGCGCGGCTACTCCCTGGGCGCGGTGGACTTCATCACCTCCCCGGTGGTGCCCGAGATCCTGCGCGCGAAGGTGGCCGTCTTCGTGGACCTTTTCCGCAAGACCGAGCTGGTGAAGCGCCAGGGCGAGGCCCGCGCCCGCCTCGCCCACGAGCAGGCTGCCCGCGCCGTCGCCGAGGATGCCCAGAAACGCTACGCTCGCCTTTACGCCGAAGCCCGCGAGGCGCGCGAGTCGGCCGAGGCGGCCAACCAGGCCAAGGATCGATTCCTGGCGATGCTCTCGCACGAGTTGCGCACTCCGCTCACGCCGGTGTTGTCCACCGTGCAGCTCCTTGAGGAAGAGCCCGCGCTGCCGGCCGAGGTTCGCTCGTCCCTCGAGTTGATCCGCCGCAACGTGGAGTTGGAGGCGCGCATCATCGATGACCTCCTCGACCTCACGCGCATCTCCAAGGGCAAGGTGCGCCTTCGCCTGGAAGACGTGGATGCGCACCGCCTGGTCCAGTCATCCATCGACATTTGCCGGCAAGAGATTGCGGAGAAGCAATTGGACGTCGCGACTGACTTCGCCGCCGAGCCGGGCCTCCGCGCGGACGCGGCGCGGCTCCAGCAGGTGTTCTGGAACCTGATCAAGAACGCCGTGAAATTCACGCCGGCCGGCGGTCGTATTTGGCTGCGCACCGCCAATCCCGCGCCCGGCCGGCTCCTGGTCGAGGTTCAAGATACCGGGGCGGGCATCCCGCCGGAGGCAATCGGGAAAATCTTTGACGCTTTCGAGCAGGGCGGCCACGCGGGCGAGGGGGGCCTCGGGCTCGGGCTGGCGATCTCGCGCGCCATCGTGGAACTGCACCACGGCGAGATCTCCGTCGAGAGCGCTGGTCCCGGCCAGGGCGCGACCTTCCGCGTGGAGTTGCCCGCCGCCGTGTCCGCCCGCGGCGTGCCGCCCGCCGAGGATTCTGCGCCGGCCATGGATCCTGCCCGCCCGGCGCGCGTGCTTCTCGTGGACGACCATCCCGACACCCTTCGCTCGATGGAGCGTTTGCTGCGTCGCCGCGGCTACCTCGTCATCACCGCCACCGATGTGGCCTCCGCGCTGGCCGAGGCGGAACGGCAGCCCTTCGACGTGCTCGTGTCGGACATCGGCCTGCCGGATGGCACCGGCATCGACCTCATCCGCCGCCTGCGGCAGGCGCGTGGGCAGGGGGAGGAGGTGCCCGGCATCGCGCTCAGCGGCTATGGCATGGAGGAGGATGTGGCGCGCTCCCACGAGGCCGGCTTCCGCGAGCATCTGACCAAGCCGGTGAACGTGCAGGCCTTCGAGGCGGTGCTCCGCCGGGTGGTGGCTCAGCGTGGCACCCGCCAGACGGTGACGCCCTCGGAGTCGTAAAGCCTTTCCAGGCCCATCCGCGCAAACTTGGCGCAGCCCTCGGGCGTCCCGAAGCGACGCTCCAGCTCGCCCACCACGACGAGGCCGACCTCATAGCGTCGCATCATCGCGCGCGCGGCGGCGGCATCCGGCGTGCGGTAGAGGAACTGCACGTCGGCGATCCGCGCGTCCACGAGGGAGTTTTGCAGGGCCGCCTGCTGCTGGCGCTGGTGCCAGCTCCAGCCGGCGATCGTCGGCAAGCCAGTGTTCCATGAGTAGCGGCCGCCCCAGGTGTAGAGGAGGCTTCCGGTGTTCATCTCGAGGAGCACGGGCGAGCCGACGACATGGTCCTGGATCCAGCGGATGGCGCGGCCGTCTCCCGCGAGGGAAAACGTCGGACCCTCCAGCGCATATTGAGCCTCTTCGGTGAATGCGAGGCCGTCCATGCCGCGCGGCGCGGCGGGCGCGATGCGGTCGGCGATCTTCTTCGGCGTCGCCGTGGCCGCGAAGAGAAGCCCGCCGGCGAGGCCCAGCGCGAGCGCCGCCGTCCACGTTCTCCGCACGCGTGGCCGCCAAGCGCGGCGCGCGGCGAGGATGTCCGGCAGCGCCAGCGTCGCGGCGAGGGCGAACAGCGTCCATGCCTGGTAGTAGAACTTGAACACCGTGTTCATGCGCCCGATGTCGCCGCGCAAAACCAGGAGCTCGACCACGAGGCAAAGCGCGAACGCGACCATCGCCAGCACCCAGGGCAGCGCACGGAGCGGCTCGCGGCGGCGGTCCAGCACGAGCACGAGGCACGCGAGCGCGCCGAGTCCAAGCAGCGGCGGCAGCGTCCGCCACGCGAGGAAACACATCGCCCCGAGCCATAGCGCGCCCAGCGCGAGCCCAGCCGCGACGAACGGCCCCGGGCGACGGGCCGCCAGCGATTGCAACTCCATCCTCCGTCGCTCGTCACCGCCGGGCATCATCGCGCGGAGCAAGCGCAGCAGCGCGCGCATCCCGCGCAGAAGGCGTCCGCCCCCCAATTGCCACGCGACGGCCATCGCCGTGCCCAGCAGGAACCACGGGAAGCCCCAGACGAAAAACGCGTCGGTCAGCGAGGTCTGGCCGCCCGTCCAAGGATCGAAGGCCCCGTAGCCGGGCCGGTAGTGCGCGTAGAAGGGCGCGAAGAGCAGCCGCCCCGCCCCCAGCACCGCGGCGAAGGCTGCGACGGACCTCACGGCCGCCCCCGCGAAGCCGCCCCAGCCATCACGCCCGTGCCACGCGGCGAGGAAGAACGCCAAGCCCGCGACCGCGCCATACGTGGGCCAGTCCCAGGTGTTCATCGGCCAGAACATCCCGAGCGTGAAGGCCAGCAGCGTGCCGAGCAGCCACCGCCCGCCGGTTCGCTCGGCCCGCAGCCAAGCCGCCGCGAGCGCCACCGCGCCGAGCGTGAACGGCAGCGCGATGAGGTGCGGATGGAGGTCGGCGTAAAGAAAGCTCCAGAATGGAAACTCCGTCACCGGGGCCACCTCGCCCGCCGTGCCCGGCACGATCGCGCGCGCGGCCGACCAATAAATGTCGGACTCATACGGGGCGATCCTGGCGCCGTGCAGCCAGCGCGCGAGGCCGTGGGCGGCACGAATCGCGTCCGAGACCAGCGGGAACGCCAGCTCATGGTCCTCGCGCCCGAGGGCAACGAGGCGCAGCCAGAAAAAGCGCACCTGGAACCAGTTTCCCAGCACCATCACGAATCCCGCCGCCGCCCACGCCGGCCACAAAACTCCCTCCCTCCGCGTCGTCCTTGCCTCCGTGGCGGAATTCTTCAGCCGGGACGGCACCAGAGCGCGCGCCGCGCCAAAGGCCGCCGCCGCGGCGAGGCCAAACCAAGTGGCGAGGCAAAGGTTGAACCCCGTCTGCGGCACGATCCCAAGCCCCTCGATCAGCCCGCCGCAGAGGACGAAGCCGAAGTAGTAATAATTGATGAAGCCGCCGGCATACCAAGGGTTCGTCGGCGGGAAATAGTCCGACTTCATCACGCCGTGCAGAAACGCCAGCTCCATCGGCTTCTCGCCGGCGAGCGCGGCGTTCCAGGTGTCCGGGTTCGCCCAGCGGATGCCCAGGCACAGCGCGAACCCAAGCCAGAACACCGCCTCGCCCGCGGCCAGGGGTCGCCACTCGGCTGCCAGGAAGCCGCGCCATGCCCCGCGTCGCCGCCACGCGACCCACGCGCCGCCCAGGGCGACCAATCCGAGCAGGAGCCACCACGACCACGCCCGCGCCGGCACCCAGCCCAGCGAGGCCAGGAGCCACTGCGCCCAGAGCGGGAGCGCGATTCCGGCCAAGCGCGCGAGTGCCGCCCCGCGGTCCGGCAGCATCCGCAGCGGGCCAAACAAGCACATCCAGCCAACCAGCTGCAGCAGCAGCAGCAGGCCGACCCAGGCGAGCAGCGGAAAACGGTTTGCCCACGAGTCGCGCGGAAACAGTTCGCTCCACGTTCCCTCGCGTTGCGCGGCGGCCCAGCGCTCTGGCGGCAGGAGGATCGCCGATTCCGGCAGCAGCTCTGGCGAGGAGGCGCGCGGCGACACCCGCGCGGCGCGGCGCACGGGGCCGTCGGTGCCCACGGGGTAGCGGGTGTCGGTCACCGCCTCGAGCGGGATGGCGTTGAATCGCCGGACGAGCGCCTCGGCGTCGTAGGCCGGCTTCTTCCGATAGATTACCACCGGCGGATGGTCATACACGGAGAAGGCCTCCTCCGCGCCGCGCGTGGAAATCCGCCACCAGAGGAAGCGCATTCGGCGCTCGAACCGCGCCACGCGCTCGAAGCCGAGCGAGCCGTCGCGCAGCCCCTCGTAGAACGAGACCGTGAACGGGTAGCGGTGCGGCATCCGCGGGATCGAGTCCACGAGCTTCTGCGACGCGAGCACGACGTAGTCGCCGTGGTTGAGCGCGTCGAGGAGCCGGCCGCGCTTCTCCGGGGTGTCCAGCTCGTAGTGGGCGAGCTCGATGTGTCGGTAGCGCTCTGGCCCGCCGATGCCAGGCAGCGTCAGCGGCAGGCGGTCGTCCCAGTGCTCGGAGAGCAGCGTGGAACCGGCCGGGACGTGCGCATGAATCCACCGCGAGGCTTCGATGCGGGTGTGCTCGCGCATGTAGATCGAGGCGAATGCCACGGCCCATAGCACCGTCAGCGCCGCCACCGCCCACGGCGCGCTCCGGCCCACGAAGGCCACGATCGGCGAGGACCAGTCCGGCGCGCGGTCCCGCACCCGCACGAGCAGCCACGCCCCAAGGGCGATGAGGCAGCCATAGGCCGGCAGGAAATAGCGAAGCGTGTGCTGATAAACCGTTCCTTGATGGAAGAACACCGTGGCCACCCATGACACTGGGATGAGGAAAGCCCACGCGCGCCGCCGCAGGATTTCCCACGCGCCGCGCAGCCATCCCGCCCAGGCGGCCAAGCCGAGCGCGCCGCCCATGCCCCAGACGACCATGTTCCACCACGGCCACGCGAGGAGCCAGCGGCCCGCAAACTGCCGCGTGAACACGATGTCGCGCACGCCGGTGGAGACCTCGATGACCTCCCGGATGTTCGCCCACCAGCGCGGGGCGATTCCAAACCATCCCACAAAGGCATCGGGCATCGCCAGGCGCACCGCGACGAACGCCGCCGCGCCAAAGATGACGCCCCGCAGCGCGCCGATCCCGAGCGCCCGCGCCCAACCGCGCGCCGGCCCCCCGGCCGCCGGCCGCAGTGCCACGAGGCCGGCCGGCAGCGCGAAGGTCGCCACCGAGACCTTGCAGGCCAGCGCGAGCCCCAGCGCGAGCCCCGTGATTGCCCAGTCAAGGAGCCGGCCCGAGCGCCACGCCGCGGCGAGCCGCCACAACGCCACGGCAACCAAGGCGCTCGCGAAGGGATCCGAGACGAAGAAGTGCGCGTGCTGGATCGGCAGCACGCATGCCGCGTAGAGCAGGGAGGTGAGCAGCGTCACGCGCCGGTCGCGCCAGAGCACCTGCGTCATGGCCGCGAGGGCGAGAAGCGCCACGAGGTCGGCCAGGGCGGCCAGGGCCCGGCCGGCGACGAGGAGGTGCTCCGGGCGACGGATGCCGCCCCATTCGGCCATGGCCCGCAGCAGCGTGGTGGGCAGCGTGCCGTAGGCGAAGTAGCCCGTGCCCCGGTTGCGCGGGTTCAGCGGCGAGGCGCGCTCGTCGAGGTATTCGCCGACCGACTGGGGCCAGGCGAGGTTGCCCGCCGCCATCAGGACGTGGCGCTCGTCCGGATGCTGCATCGCGCCTTCGTCCCAGCGGATGCCGTAGAAGCGGAACGCCGCGGCGAGAATCAGCACGCACCAGATCCAGCTCCCGCCCAGACGGGCGCTCACGAGCGCCGGCCTGGCCGGAATGGGCGGCGTGGCTGGGCGGCGAGGGGAGGAGAGATGCATGGAAAATACGCGTCCGGCCCCTGGTGCAATCTCCGCGCCACGGGCCGCGCGTGGCCCGGCCAGGATCATTGGCTGGGCGCGCGCAGGCGGACCAAGACCCAGAAACCCGAATGCGGCAATGCCAGCGATTCCCCTTGTCGCCCCGAAGGCAGCGCGTCAGATTCGCCGCCGCCTATGTTGGGCTTTGATTCCCCGAACGATCCCGAGCCGCTCGGCTATGTCGGCGGCCGGCCGGTCCACACGCCGACGGCCCTGGCGGTGCTGCATGCCGTCATGCTCGTGGGCGGAGCGTTCCTCATGCTCTTCGGGGGCGGGTGGATCCTGAAGAACATGGCGTTCGCCACGTCGGACGCCTTCGGCAAAGGCTGGGTCTGGCAGATTTTCACCTACCCGTTTGTCCATGTCGCCAGCGATCCATTCCAGATCATCTGGCTCGCGATTGAGTTGTTAGTCCTGGCGCGCATGGGCCGCGAGATCGAGAAAGTGATGGGCCGGAAGTTTTTTCTCGGGCTTTACGTCGCTTTGATTCTCGTGGTGCCGCTGGTCCTGGGTTTGCTGAGCCTGCGCGGCAACCCGCCGGATCACTCCGGCTCCGGCATCCTGCACTTCAGCGTGATCCTGGCCTTCGCGATGATCTACCCGCGCGTGCCGGTGAACGTGTTCTTCGCCACCGTGGAGGTCCGTTGGGTGGCGGCGATCGGCTTTGGCGCGATCGCCCTTTATTGCCTCGCCAACCAGCGGATTGTCCTTCTCGCGCTTTACGTGGCGTCCGGGAT